>NZ_MCYD01001445.1:0-1535 GCF_002876325.1 Vibrio sp. 10N.261.52.A1 | reverse complement strand
TAATAGCTTAATACAGTCAAAAAAATTAATATTTTCAGGAGAAGAAATTATGGGTAACAAACGTTCAGAAATTAACGGTTCAACGGGTCCAAATCTTGAATTCTGCTTTGCAGAGCAGAGCACCAAAAAAAATAGTAGAGAGCGCGATTTCCTCGCCTTCTTAGCTTAAGTTCAAATCTTGAGGAGTGTCATATGTGTCTATATCCAATAGAACGTGAGTTCACTAGTCGGCAAGCTGTCGAGGCGATTAAACTATGGTTAAAGGAGCACAACCTTCACTCCTCACTTTACACTACGGAAGACAATCTGGTAGCAACTGTGGAGCTTTCATCTTCAACAGGCAGCCCATTGTCAAGTGGTTCTGGGAAAGGGAGTTGGGCGGTAACAGGAGCTTATTTTGAAGCTTTTGAGCACATGATGTTGAAGCATCATTTTACTTCTTCTCATATTGAGGTAGTTCAGTTAAAGGACTGGTTAAGATCAAAGAACTGCCACCCTCAATGTCTCTTTGGAAAGACTCTGACGGAGTACGACAATGATTTATTGAAATTCTCAAACTACCGCTCTATTTTATCCTTAGAAAAATATCTTGTACCTGAAACTTTAGTTAATCCTTCTTACATTGAAACTCTTCAGCCAAATGATGCGTATTGCTTTCTTAATAAATATACATCCAACAGTGGTTGGGCGTCAGGATCTTCATTTGAGGAAACAGTGCTTCATGGTGCTAACGAAGTTGTCGAGCGCCATTGTTTAAGCGAATTATATAAACAGTACATAGGTTTTTCTGAGTATACGGGTGAATTCTATCGAATCATCCCACCAAAAGAACTGTTGCAAAAATATCAGCTTTCTCTCCCCAATATTGATGAAGTTTCTTTTATCATGTCTACTACGCTATTCGATTCCTATTTTTGTGCGTGTGTAATGCCTTCTACTGCTAGCCCTATGGCATTTCGCTCGTCTGGAGTTTCATATTCAGAATTTCATGCGATAGAAAGAGCACTTTCAGAACTCGTTCAAAATATAGAAAACTATGACGACGCCGAGCTTGATTGTGATCTTAAGGTAACCGAGTTTCTAAATAAATACGATAAGCTATGTCAAATTACAGATCTTTCAAAGTTAGACAGGTTACCTCTTATGGATTTCTCTAACTTGAAACAAGATTCAATGGATTTTAGGGACCATTACGGAAGTCTATTAAGTTCTATTAAAGAGAAAGAGTATGACTTACTTGTCCATACCGCATTTGGTCAGGAAAAAATCTGGCTTACATCTACATATATACCCGGCTTAGAGCGTTTCAACATTATAGATAAAGGGAAACTAGTCGTCCCTCTGGGACGTAAGTAATGCCGATAATTACCTATCTAAAGTATTTTTCACTCTTTTCTGTTTTGCTTTTAATTAAAGCAAATCTGGCTTTACCTTCTTATTTAATCGGACAGATAATTAACATTACCTCTCAATCCCCCACGTTGGAAGGCTTGGGGAGTTTGTTAAATTATCTACTGTTATCTACATTAGTGACT
>NZ_MCYD01001444.1:0-905 GCF_002876325.1 Vibrio sp. 10N.261.52.A1 | reverse complement strand
ATTATGCCTGCTGTTTAATATGGGTTGTTGCGTATCTATCTGATTATTTATAGATAGTTCGCGTTCTAATTAGTTCAGAAGATAAATGGAGGTGTTATTCGAAAGCGAATCACAGTTTGATTTATTGGCACGATCGTGAAATTGATTTATCCCATAAAGCGAACCACTCTGCTTACTTTGTCCTGTTAATGGTAATTATTATCAATAACAATAGTAACTGAGAGAGTAGAAATTTTAATGAAAACGATCGTAACTTTATTGTCAGCGATACTCCCATATGCCGCAGTCGCTAGTGATTCACAAGTCACTGAATTCATGGAGGCGTTTCATGAATCTCCCCAGACGGTTATGGATGCTATTCCAGAAAAAACTGGTCAGGTTATCTTTTCCAAGAACTCCGAGTATATGAGTCGTCATCGAGACTTGATGAGAGGCACCATCATGAGAAGGGGAGAGGCAAACTCAGAAATATCAGAGTTCTTATTATCACCGATTCGACAAAACGATAATCCTGCTCGTTTAGTTGATGCAGGGAACGGACTGATTCGAAACTTAAACCAATTGGCTCAAGTGGTACCTAATCAAACACGACTTGATGTTCAACCTTGGTCAGATACCTATTGGCCTCTTTATTCTGGTGCACTTGCTTGGCGTTATGCCGATAAGGAACTGAGAGCGAACAATTGGCAAGACTATTTCAACTTCAGTCATTCGCAAAAACCACTAGAGTATTATCAAGGTCAAGATCGTGATGATTTGTCGCCAGCGGAAAAATATGATCTCTTGGTTGGAGATGAGAATTTCACGCTGACCCAACGTTCATGGGAGTCGGGGAAGGGATATTATGAGTCTCGTGGCCACGTCGAGCGTTGGATGGGGCTTTGCCATGGCTGGGCACCTGCTGC
>NZ_MCYD01001443.1:0-554 GCF_002876325.1 Vibrio sp. 10N.261.52.A1 | reverse complement strand
GCCTTAAACGCCTTGTTAGGCACCATTTCGCAAGTCATCCCTTAACGCACTAATAATTTTCCTCGCGTCCGAGTCTACTTTGCCAAAAAGCTCATCTGCCTTTGGAGAACCCGTTTCACAATCATGTAATTCAGCACGATCAAACATGTGACTGTCAATCAGCTTTTGCAGTTCAGTGTCTTCAACAAGTAATAGTGTTTGTGATAGAGACCCTAAATCCTCAAACGGACTGTTGTCTTCATTTTTAAAACCCATATTAGCTAAATCTTTTACAGCTGCTGAATAGGCAACTAGCTTTTTATCTCTTAGCCAACTGTTTATCTCTTTTTTTACTATGAACGGTTGAAGCACAAAGATATCGATGAGTTTTACCAGTAACCCACCAACTCCAAATGCACCAACTAACTGAATAAAACTATCCATGAAAACTCCTAAGTGCCTAACGCCCTGTTAAGGTGTGAGCAACGCAATACCGATGCCGCCGCATACCACCTTAAACACCAAACACAACGCATAGTAAAAATGCCACGCGTTGCGAATGATCTTCACCCGAT
>NZ_MCYD01001442.1:0-597 GCF_002876325.1 Vibrio sp. 10N.261.52.A1 | reverse complement strand
CCCTTCAAAACGGTCTTTGCAAGAATAATTATAAGTACCGAGCAGATAATACTTCATCCCTAAATCGTCTTTACCACTCCCGATTTTTGAGTCAGTATAGGACAATAAAATATCTGACGACTTCTCAAGATCCTTATTTAAACCTATTCCATACCTATACTTTAAGCTAATGATCAAGTCATCAGAAAAAAAACCCGTCAACTTATCTTGTCCAACATATATATCTTCACCATAAACATTTATAAGGTTAGTTCTCTCCAAGTTATATAGGTACAACTCACAAGATTTAACATTGAAACAAAAGAAGATTAGGACTAAAAATAAATTCATAAAATTCAAAGTTCACCACCATTAATAACCCACAAAGAAACCACTCCACTTTCATTACGTATTTAACTCATCTATATCAACCAAACGAGAGCAATGCACTAAAGTCGAAAGTCGATGCGCAATACTAATAACTGTTCTTCCTTTAGAGATTAAAGGAAGCCTCGAAACAATTTCGGCTTCTGACTCATAATCCAAGGCACTTGTTGCTTCATCGAGAATTAATATTCTAGGATTGGTTATTAAAGCCCGAGCTAAAGCAATCCTCTG
>NZ_MCYD01001441.1:0-248 GCF_002876325.1 Vibrio sp. 10N.261.52.A1 | reverse complement strand
ATTAAAAATTGATACTTATCAAGCAGTATAAATGTGACTTGGTACGTTGTTATTGGAAACTGAACAATGTCTAAAGCGAATGCTAGTGGATATACCATTGGAGAACTTACTACTTCTTAAGAGGGTTGCGGTAACTTCTTTATTTCGTGTGCTGCTTTGTATGTATCTGACCGAATGCGAAGCTTTTGATCGACTTGCTACAAAAAGGCGTAACACGGAGTCATGAGCGCACAAGAAACACATCAAGG
>NZ_MCYD01001440.1:0-1824 GCF_002876325.1 Vibrio sp. 10N.261.52.A1 | reverse complement strand
AATGTGGAGAGATATTAACGTGATTCAAAAGGAAGAAAAGATGATAAAGCCTGATGAATACTGGCGTGAACGCCTAACTGACGATGAGTACGAAGTGTGTCGTCTACGTGGTACGGAAGCCCCTTATAGCGGTAAGTTACTACATAACCACAAGACGGGAGTTTACAGCTGCACATGCTGCCAAGCCCCATTATTCCTGTCGGATAACAAATATGATTCTGGGTGCGGGTGGCCTAGCTTCGATGCGCCTATAAACGATACAGCAATACGCTATATAGAAGATCTAAGTCACGGAATGAAGCGTGTAGAGATTCGTTGTAGTGCCTGCGATAGCCACCTAGGTCACGTTTTTCCTGATGGTCCGAAGACAACTGGCGAACGTTTTTGTGTTAATTCTGTGTCGTTAATTTTCAACAAAAATGACGAAAGTACGAAATAACTTGTCACTATTGTTTAATCCTTACAGATCGCATTTGTCGATGAAATTGCAATGAACAGCCCAAGATTTCAGCGTTAACTCTAGTACAAATAAAAACAGCTACCATGATGGTAGCTGTTTTTTTTTCAATTTGTTGAAGAGGCTATTTGGTCACCTAAGATTACTCGTAGCTCTTTACAACAGCAGGGCTGTAAACGCCGTCTTCAATGGCTTCGACAATTTTGTCTGCGTCTTTATTCAACTGCTTATATTTTGGCTTTTCAAAGTGATAGAGAACAGCGAGCTCAGACTCCGATGCGATAGGCACATTAAAGTCTTTAGCGACCATTGCCCATACGTATGCTTCTTCCATATTGCCTAGGCTGTGATTAATACTGGCCATCGACTTAAAAATTTCAGTGTTGACGTTCGAATTACTCGATAAGGTCAATGCGTTATTAAGTAGTTTTAACGTCTTTACATGGTCTCGAGTGGTGTAGAAAGTCGCTAGGGCATACTGCATCTCTGCCGTATTCAACGCTTCTGTTCCTTCTAGTTGTAAGAAGCTGCGTCGTGCGTTGGTATCCCCGTTTTGTGACCACAAGAAATAGAGCGTTTCTGGCGTGTCTGATTGAGACAGTTCACTGACAATGCGTTCCGACTCTTCAATGCTGTGCATTAAAGAAGTAAAGCGACGCTCTTGAAGTTTAGATTGATCAATCGTTTCTATCTGCGCGGCAAGCTCGAGGCATTTTTTATAGGCTGTGACCAATTCGAACTCTTTGATCTTATTGATTTCGGTTGGTTGTTTTTGAACTTCAAAGCGATGCCAGATAAGGTCGGTGCGCGCTACACGGCACTGTCCGTCGTTCATGTTCAGCTGTTCACAACGCAACCCAGGATTGCTCTGGCACAACTGATCGGTATTTTTGTTGCCCTCAAGACACCCAACCAGAGTGAAAGGTAATAGGCCAATTGCCAACCATTTCATAATTTTCATATTCCTTCACTTGTGATCAAATGCACTTATTATTGGTCAGGTTCTTGACTCAATTCTGTTAAGAGTTATTTTCTGGTGAAAATTGTTAACACTAAGGCTTTACCATGGATGCAGAACAACTTCTTAGCGCAATGACACCCGAGGTCTACGAACGTTTAACCTACGCAGTTGAAACGGGTAAATGGCCAGAAGGAACAGCGCTTTCTAAAGAGCAGCGCGATTCGTGTATGCAGGCGGTTATGTTATACCAATCTAAACATAACTCTGAAGCTCAACACATGACAATTGCCGCTGGTGGCGAAATTAGCTTTAAGTCTAAATCTGAACTCAAGAAACAGTTTAAGTCAGATCAAGAAGATATTGTGAGAGTTAACCCAAATCATTAGGCTTTAAATTACAACAAAGG
>NZ_MCYD01001439.1:0-493 GCF_002876325.1 Vibrio sp. 10N.261.52.A1 | reverse complement strand
CCCTGGAAGACCTGTACTTACACCACAAGTTAAGAAGCCTTGAGATGTGACTTTGTCCAGAGTGCTTTCTGCCGCTGATGCTGATGTTGCCATCATCGCAGTTGATGCAGCTACTACTGAAGCAAGAAGTGTTAGTTTATTTGTCATTTGTATCCTTCCTTGTTAACCAGGTGACACCTGATACTCGTGCTCATTTGAGTTTTCTATATGTGTTGCGTTTTCTATGACCTTGTTGTCTAAATCAAACGAGTTGCATTTTGCAAATGAAACTGTGTGCGATTTAATCAACTGTTTATAAGGTTAGGAAAGGATCCGTAGTTTCACAAATGTATAATTTAAAAAGAATTTTGAATGAAATCACAAATCCGAACACATTTAGAATGACCAAATGTTAACTGAATGTAAATAGTGCAAGGGTTCACACTGTTGGTGCAACAAGATTTAGATTTTTATATTGATAATCGACTAGATAAAAATCCTGAATGAATCTCAC
>NZ_MCYD01001438.1:0-2139 GCF_002876325.1 Vibrio sp. 10N.261.52.A1 | reverse complement strand
GTTATATATTGATTAATGTCTGAGCAAATAAATTCAAATAGGCGTGGTTTTTTAACTCGGTTGTCTAAACCTGTTCAAGCTGCAGCCAGTTATGAAGAGAAATCCCAGCGCTTACATGCTAGGCCACCGCGAGCCGTTGATGAGGTGCTGTTTGAGCGTCTGTGTGACGGCTGTGGCTTGTGTGAGCAAGCGTGCCCAAATAGTGTCATTGAGATACAAGAGGGCAGTGCGCTACTCAATTTGGATTACAACAGCTGCTCAATGTGTAACAAATGCAGTGAAACTTGTCCGACTGGTGCACTTCACCCTACGGTAGCGCCTTACATTGATTTGAAACCGAACTTTGCTGATAGCTGCAATAACTACATGCAAATGGATTGTCACGCCTGTCAGACTGCTTGTTCAGCGGGCGCGATAAAGATTGAAGCTGGTGAACTGCCCAATGTCGCTTTAGACAAGTGCAATGGCTGTGGAGAGTGTAGAAGCGCTTGTTACATCGGTTCAGTGACGTTGAGCCTCACTCATTAAGAAAGGCCGGAGTGTTGTCGCAGTCGACAGGAAGTCTTAGTAATCAGCGGTAGAGCGAGTATTGAAAGCAAAGGTATTCAAATCACCATGTATTAAAATCAAAAAGGGTCCGCACTCCTAGAGGAGGCGGACCCTATTTCGCTGTACTTCTTCAAGCTTTCGAATTGCCGTGTAATTCACGCGATTCGAAACAAGTAGAACGAACTAAGCGCGTTTTTGCTTGTTTCGATGAATCACGTTACTCAACGACAGATCGGATTTCGCTTTGCAGATACAAGGCAAAATTTCGTTGCCTTGTGTGTAAGCCATAGCAAAACCAACGTACTCAACCTCACCAGAATCCAATGTACAGCGGCAAGCGCCACAGTGACCATCACGGCAGTTGTACTCTGGCTCTAACCCTGCCTGTTCCATTGTTTCCAATAGCGTATTTGAAGGGTTAGATTCAATTGAAGTTAGCTTGTTGATTTTGATTGTTGGCATTACAGCTCAAATCCTTCAAAGTCGTCAGCTTTCACTTCGTTGTCGATCTGACCAACTAGGTAAGAACTGATTTCAGCTTCTTGTGGAGCAACTTGTACGTTATCAGAAGATAACCAAGCGTTGATCCATGGAATTGGGTTCGATGTTGCTTCTGGGTAAGCAGTACCAAGACCAACCGCTTGCATACGGATGTTAGTGATGTACTCAACGTATTGGCAAAGAATGTCTTTGTTTAGACCAATCATAGAACCATCTTTGAATAGGTATTCTGCCCACTCTTTTTCTTGTTCAGCCGCTTGCTTGAATAGGTCGAAACACTCTTGCTTACACTCTTCTGCGATTTGCATGAATGTGAAGTCATCCTGACCGTTACGTAGCAAGTTGATCATGTGCTGAGTACCAGTCAGGTGAAGCGCTTCATCACGAGCGATTAGCTTGATGATTTTCGCGTTACCTTCCATTAACTCACGCTCAGCGAATGCAAATGAACACGCAAAACTTACGTAGAAACGAATTGCTTCTAGTGCGTTTACCGACATTAGACATAGGTAAAGCTTCTTCTTCAGGTCGTGAAGTGAAATTTTAACGTCTTCGCCGTTGATGTTGTGGTTGCCTTCACCGTAGCGGTGGTAATCCGCAGTTAGCTGGATAAGGTCGTCGTAGTAGAACGCGATGTCTTTAGCGCGCTTTAGGATCTCTTCGTTTTCAACGATGTCGTCGAATACTAGGCCTGGATCGTTCACGATGTTACGGATGATGTGCGTGTACGAACGAGAGTGAATCGTTTCAGAGAAAGACCAAGTCTCAATCCAAGTTTCAACTTCTGGTAGTGATACTAGTGGAAGTAGGGCAACGTTCGGGCTACGGCCTTGGATAGAATCAAGCAGTGTCTGGTACTTCAAGTTAGAGATGAAGATGTGCTTTTCATGCTCAGGAAGCTTGTTGTAGTCGATACGGTCGCTAGACACGTCTACTTCTTCTGGACGCCAGAAGAAAGAAAGCTGCTTCTCGATAAGCTTCTCGAAGATTTCGAATTTTTGTTGATCGTAACGTGCAACGTTAACCGACTGACCCAAGAACATTGGTTCTTTTAGTTGGTCATTTTTATTCTGAGAAAAAGTACTGTAA
>NZ_MCYD01001437.1:0-539 GCF_002876325.1 Vibrio sp. 10N.261.52.A1 | reverse complement strand
ATTTTTGCAACAAGCCCAGATCTCGCCTTGGGGAAAATATGAGGGGATCCGTCAGCGCCGCCGGTTAAGAGCCCGCCCTTATGATATCATGGGGGGCATATAAACGAACTTGTTGCTTCTCTAAAACTAATAGCGTTAGATCTTGGCAGCTGAATCGGAGCTGGAGGAGAATACTTGGGCATAAAGTTTTCGGCTAATACACCTTCTTTTTTAAAGTATGTTTCAAGAATAGCCGTCCGCTCTCCAGTAGGCTGAAAGTGCCCACTGCTATTTGTCAATTTAGTTACTAACCCATTTTCAACACGCATCTCTCCTGCAAATATAGGCCACTCATCTTTGACTAAAGATGAGTGAAACATTCCTATACCATCATAGCCATCTGGCATATTACCCATAGGTAGAGATGCACCATAAATAGTACCGTCATTCTCAACAATATACATAAATTCAACTCCCTTAGTAGTGTTTAATAACCCACCTCGATATTTTAATCTACCATTTTCAATATCTATTTTAAACTGCTCACTAAACCTATCTCC
>NZ_MCYD01001436.1:0-424 GCF_002876325.1 Vibrio sp. 10N.261.52.A1 | reverse complement strand
ATAGTTATTAATAAATAATCTTAGAAGGTGCCAATCAACGCGAGAAACCCCAAGTACCCTAACCGAGCCTAGAGAATAACAACCTATTTAGGGGGTACTTATCCAGCTACCAACTGATCCATTCCTTCAACAATCAAGTACAAGTTACTAATAATTCGATATAAATCGCTCTAATCTCTGAAATTGTCGTCTACAGTTTGAGAGAGTCTATCGTGATAGTAATCGTCAACACATAACACCTTTGGTAATCGCTTTTTGATTACAAGGAGAGGAAATGGAAAGCCCAGTTGTCACACTGCAACAGGCCAGTAAGAGCTTTATTGATGGCAAAGAGAGCCATCAAGTACTGGACAATATCGACTTCAATCTAGGGACTGGTGTCAGCGTTGCTTTGACTGGGTCAAGCGGCAGTGGCAAGAGTACT
>NZ_MCYD01001435.1:0-10849 GCF_002876325.1 Vibrio sp. 10N.261.52.A1 | reverse complement strand
GTAATGTAACTTAACTTAATAAATGTATTTACCCAGTGGGTTGAACAGTTGGCTCACCCCTTTGGTGAAGTACAAGGCGTCGCTTGATACTGTCAGGCACACACACCCTTCTTTCGTTGCTGGCTGATGGGTATGATTTCCGTCTAACCAGATAAAATCGCCTTTGTTGTAAACACCCATTTCGTCTTCGAAACTGCCTTCTAATAATAGAGTAATCTCGAAACCCTTGTGTGTATGGCAAGGCACTTGGCCGTCTTTATCAATGTGCAACAAGCTAGTGTGGTGAGCGTCATCTTCAAAATCGAGTCGTGCTCGAGATATCTTCCCGAGATTCATCCAGTCCTTTCTCGCGATTGAACTCAACGCACGTGGAATGGTGAAGGTAGTATCAGCGACAGTCACTTGTTCCGCTTTTGATTCCACCTCGATTGATTGCGACAAATCGGCAGTGATCTGATCAATCACATCAAAATTGAAATCTATGTCGTCGGCAAGGAAGCTATCTAGTTCATTACTTGTTACTGTTTGCTGCTCATCAAATACGCTGTCAGCTGCATTAGCCGTTAGCTGCTGCACCTTTGCCTGGCAATGTTCACATAGCTCGATATGGCTGGACACAATTAGGGAAACTGAGTCAGCAAGCGTGCCATCAACAAAGTTTTTCAATATTGCATCGTTTGGGTGATGTTTAATCATGGCTTTGTTCCCCCATGTGAACCTTAAGTTTGGCTAGAGCGAGTCTTAAACGGGATTTCACGGTTCCAAGCGGGACGCCGAGTTGCTGAGCGAGTTGCTCTTGTGACAGCTCTTGGAAGTAAACGCCTTTCACTATGGTTTTCTGAGCTAGAGGGAGCTTCTCGATTTGCGTCATGACATGTCGGCTCATTAGATGATCGCCAAAAGGCAAATCTTCGTTTTGAGTCTCAGCCACCATAGCGTCTAATGGCCAAATGTCGTCAGCTATCGTTTGCTCTGCTTTTGCTTTTACCTTGCGAAGCATATCGAATGCTGCGTTTCGCATTACTGTGTAGACCCAAGTGGTTGCAGCACCTTTATCTTCATTGTAGAGGTGCGCTTTCTTCCAAACATTGGTCATGGTGTCTTGAACCAACTCGTTAGCAGCGGCTTCGCCACCAAGTTTGCTGATTCCGAAACGTTTGATTTTGGGTGCGAAGAACTTGAACAAACAGGTGAATGCCTGCTTGTCTCGGTTTTCTCCCACCGAAATCAACCAGCTTGAGAGCTCTGTAGGTACCTTGTTTTCACTCGGTAATTTGTTGTCGGGAATGATGACATGCTCCTTGCCCTTCCCTTTACTTCTGCTTTCCACTTGCATAGTCAGTAACCATCATGCGAATTTGAGTGGCACTACGTGCAAAGCATCAGTAGGGATCACTTTTGTTTAAATTAATTTTTACTATACAAAATTATAGTGAAAAAAAGTGTTTACTGCCCCGTAATGATTTGATTCAAAAAAGGAACTAGCGAGGGAAAACTCGCGGGTTCTGTAAATTCTGATTTCTTTTCTAACGGGATTGGCATCATCTCGAGCAATCGCGCACAAATCCACTGCGGGCTATCAAAATCTGGGGTCGGGTAGAGCGTTCTGATTGAGTCGTGGTCATGGAATAACTGCACTAGAAATGCAGTAAAGACATTGGGCACATCATAGTCGAGCGCTGGCCAATGGGGTAAATCATGGAATTGGCTTTTAATCAGGCCGTCGCTTTGGCGATGTGAGGAGTACAACTGCACTAAGTTTTGCCCTTCTACGTCGATCTCCAACAACTGATCATCCGACATATTGAAATCGACAATCGTGACCTTAGTTCCCCACGTACTAAGATGTTCGGACTTTGTGTTGTCTTGCGTCGCGATGATAAAACCTTCGCCTTTGGCAGCGTGTGCCACCATGGTGAGATATTTTTGTTCGAAGATTCTTAGCCTTTGTCTCCCTCCTGGCAAAAGAAAGATGGGGAGGGGGAACACAGCAAGCTCTAGAGAAGACTCTACGGGTTTGTCTGGTTTGGCTTCTGTCCGCGTGATCTTCCCAGTTGAATTCGGCACATAGCACTCCTTAGTTCAAAGATGATTTAGGAGGGTATACGGACTGTTTGAGAGGTTCGATCAATCTAGGTCAGGAGGTGGTTATTTATTGATCGAAGTTGTTTGGCAAACCAGCTGCAATAGAAGGATATGTTTTTTGTTGCACTTGTTCATAAATTCATCGTCCGTCTCTTCTTTAGTCGATGTCATTAGGTAGTATATGGATAAATAGTGAGCGAGCAGAAAGGGTGAATGGCTGCTTCTTTCTAACTTTCTTCTTTACTTAACATCACATCGAAGGACTGGTCATGATTGTTATTTATGGTATCAAAGAGTGCTTAAACCCGATTAAGTTAGAGCTCTCTAATGTTTTGCAGCAGTGCTTAAATAGTGAGATGGGGTTGCCAGATGACAAGCGAGCACATCGTTTTGTGCCATTAGAACGAGATGACTTCTTTTACCCAGAAGGGCGAACGCAGGCCTATACCGTTATCGAGATTAATATGATGGAAGGACGCGCTGTTAACACCAAAAAGCGCTTAATTAAGAAGATATTTTCTGAGATTGAAAAGCAGCTCTCTATCTCTCCGATCGATATTGAAATCACCATCAAAGAGCAGCCTTCACATTGTTGGGGGTTCCGAGGGATGACTGGCGATGAAGCACAAGATCTGAAGTACAAGGTGAATGTCTAGGTTTTGTCTGACGTCTCATTTTGCGTTCCCCAAACAACATTCAGCGGCTTTAAAAGCACGAAGCCGCTGTTGGAAGTAGCAGTTGTATGGGGAAACTTCTGAACAGTGATAGTGAAGTTCTTAACTATCGTCGCCCTCTTTTAAATATCGATGCCAATTGGCGTTGATGACATCAAAATGCTCTACGCAAAACTCTTTTCTATCTTTCAGATAGTCGTTTTCAACTTCATCAAGTAAGTTTTTGTAGGCCTCAGGATCGCTGCCATAGACCAAACATAGGGTTGAGAAGTAGCGCTGTAGGTCGAAGCTGTGCTCATCAATGTATTCACCCAAATCGTAATACTCTGGGCGGTCATCTGATTCGAAGGCGAACATATCAGCTGCGCTTATCGCTGCATCCGTGCCGTGTTCGACATAGTTGATAAGTAAGATGGTCGCTAAATTATCAACCGCGTCTTCTTCTTTACCTAGAATGGCTATTTGCTGATCTTCAACATAGGCATGGCCAGCCTCATGAATCAGCGTATGGAGCAAGGTATCGATGGCGCCAGTTTGCGCGGATTTCCGATAATCTTTTTCGTATTGGTTCTTTTCAAAATAGTTGAGTGATTCGGCGTAGAAGCTGTAAGGAATCAGTACATGATGAGTTTGCGGGTCGTAGAGCGGACCCTCATCGCCACCATATTGAATGACCAAAGGCTGTTTGAACAGGAACAACTGATTCGATAGGTCTACCATGGTGTCATTAACGCCACTCTTCTCAATCTCTTGCTTAAGCTGTCTCTCTATTTCGTCTTGAGGCGCTGAATACTCAATAATCAGATTGTTGTCGTGCATGCTTTCATTAGAGGCTTCGCTGGATGCATAACTTGTGGCAAATACAGAGCCAAGGACTAGGCTGTAGGTCAATACTCTTTGTTTCGGTGATGTCATTACGCTTCCTTGTGGTTGATGTCTGATCGGCGGATTAGTGGCATTTTTTATCGATGAGCTGATAGACAGTTTAGGCTGTTTTTTATTCCAAAGGCTATTTATCAGATAAATTTCGGTTCAGGTAAACCCTTGTGCTATACTCCGCGCCCCAATCCGAATTGGCTTGCTTAATCTTAGGAAATTATTATGAGTGCTAAAAACGAACTTCAACAAATTAACAACCGTTTAGACAAGTGTCGCCATAAGTTAGCGGCTGCTAAAGCTCGTAATGATCGCCCTGTTGTTCGTCAATTTGAAGACGAAATCAAAAAGCTAACAAAGAAGATTGCACAGCTTAAGCACAAGCAAAGCTACGATGTGAATCAAGAACGTAAGTCGTTGCTTGATATGCCATTTAGCCGCGAGATTACTAAAGCTGAGCAAGCGGATATGGGTAAACTGAAAAAGTCTGTAAAAGGATTAGTCGTTGTTCACCCAATGACGAAGATTGGTAAAGAGCTTCGTCTTGAAGTTATGACGGGTTATGCTCCTAAGAAATTCTAATTACCAGCGATGGTAATAAAAGAGGAGCTAGCGATAGCTCCTTTTTGCTTTTTTAGGTATTCAGAAAGGGTTAAATCGACGATAGCATCGGCGATAAGATAAACAGATAGGTGTTGATTTGGGCCATAGAATCTCTCATCGCCTACTAAAGTTAACGTGTTACTAACATGACACTTAGCTGACACGCTAATGTGTTCGGTTTCTAATCCAACAATTTCTCATCAATTTGCACAAATATAGGCAGAGCAACACAAATACTTACAGATAAAACTAGACTCATTAAGGAAGATGAGAATGTAAAACAATAGAGGTTATATGAATCAATTAATTTCAATAGGGCCACTAGAATCTTTCTTAATCGCGATCAGCGTTTTGTTTCTAGGTCATTTTGTAAACGCAAAGCTACCGATTCTCAAAAAGTACAATATCCCAGAGCCCATAGTGGGCGGCTTAATTGTTGCTTTTGCGATTACAGGCCTGCATTTTAACGGCGTTGATCTAGAATTCTCCCTACCTTTACAGAACACATTCATGTTGATGTTCTTTGCGACTGTAGGTCTTGCTGCTAACTACACACAGTTAATGAAAGGCGGTGCGAAGGTATTCTTGTTCTTGGGCGTCGCTTCGGTATATATCATCATCCAAAATGGTGTGGGTGTGACGTTAGCTACCGCGCTTGGTCTTGAGCCGCTAATGGGCTTGATTGCAGGTTCTATTACGCTATCTGGTGGTCACGGTACAGGTGCAGCTTGGTCGCAAACCTTTGCTGATACTTATGGCATTGCCAACACGCTAGAAATCGCGATGGCTTCGGCAACCTTTGGTTTGATCGTTGGCGGTATCATCGGTAGCCCGGTGGCACAAAAGCTGATCGACAAAAACAACCTTGAATCAGAGTACGGCACAGGTACACAAACGCACGAGCGTTTCCCTGAGCTGGTGACGTATAACGAGTATGAAGAAGACAAAGTGACAGCCAAGAAGGTGATTGAAGTATTGTTCATTCTCCTTATCTGTATCACAGGTGCGCAATACCTAGAGCAATGGGTGGCGACTTTTGAAATTTCTTGGTTGACGATTCCTGACTTTGTTTACGCTCTGTTTATCGGTGTATTCATCACTAACGTGTTTGAAGTGACTAGGCTGCATAAAACCGATAGCGAAACCGTTGATATTCTGGGTACTGTGTCACTGTCTCTATTCTTGGCGATGGCGTTAATGAGCCTGAAACTGTGGAACATCTTTGACCTTGCGATCCCATTCTTGGTGATCTTGAGTGTTCAAGCAGTGGTACTTGGTCTGTTCTCTTACTTTGTGACGTTTAAAGTGATGGGTTCAAACTACGACGCAGCGGTTATGTCGGGTGGTCACTGTGGTTTCGGCCTAGGCGCAACACCTACAGCGGTAATGAACATGGGCTCTTTGGTGAACCGATTCGGTCCATCACCACAGGCGTTCATGGTGGTGCCAATCGTCGGCGCATTCTTCATTGATATCGTTAACCTGATTATCCTGCAAGGTTACATCTCGTTTATCGGTTAATGTGAACACTTCGCTTAACGCACAGAAAAGCCAGTCTATTGACTGGCTTTTTTCGTTTTGTAGGACGCTGCTTATGTTATTGAGTTTGAGCTATTGGGCTTATGTCATTGAGATTAAGCGGGTGAGCTTGTTTGTAGCTCTTTGAGCAGTGGGAATGCAGCTTTGGTATGCTCTCCAGTGACGATAAACCCAACCAATTGATTATCTGCATTGAAGCCTTTTGCGATAATGCCTTTCGGGTCAAAGCGAGTCTCCCAGCTTTGAGCCGTTTGTAGATCGCGGCCTGCAAGTTGAATGGGGTAGCTTGGGGTCTTCACCTTGGTAATGATGTGAGGCAACTTGAGTTTTATGTCAGCGGTCGCAGGTACTTCATCACTCGCAATGAGCTGCTTTGCCAACACATTAGCAGACAAGATCGCGGGCTGGAGATAAGCCATGATACGCCCTTCAATTTCGGCACAATCACCAATCGCATAAACATTATTAGCACTGGTTTTCATCGTTTGGTCGACAACGATCCCTTTGTTGACGGTGATTCCGGCTTGTGTCGCTAATGTTGTGTTCGGTTTCAGCCCTGCTGCTGCAATCACAGCATCCGTTCGTATTAATCGAGAAGCGGTGGTTTGTAACCTTATATCCTCTTCGAGGTAAGTCGCTCGACAAACTGCAGAGTCTGTTTCAACGGTCACCCCTGCTTTTCTTAACACTTGCTCCAATTCTAGAGAAACGAAAGGCGGCACCAAACTGCTCAAGAGATAGCTGGCAGGCTCGATGATCGTGACATCTTTCCCAGCGGTTTGGAGGTCAAAGGCAAGCTCGACTCCGATCAGGCCGCCACCAATAACAGTGACACGCTGAGCATCATCGATCTGCGCTTTATGCTTCTCAAACTCCTCTAGGCTATTGAGCGTGATTGTCGCACCACGTTTTAACCCTTTTGCTGGTGGAATAAATGGTGTGGCCCCCGTTGCTAACACTAACTTTGTGTAATGGATTGGTTGGCCATCGACACGAATATACTGTTGCTCAACATCGATTTCGCTGACAAGCGCTTTAGTTTTAATAACCACGTTGTACTGCTCAGCTAACTGCTGAGCATTATGTATGGTGAGTGTTTCGGGCGTTTGTTCTTGACTGAACGCGTGCGAAAGGTTCGGCTTACTGTACTCAACCCCCGAATCTGCCGTGATCATGGTGATCGCGATGTCTTGGTCGAGCTTACGTACCATCTTGATAGTTTGTAGGGCAGCGAAACCGCCACCCACAATTACAATGTTCGACATATTACTTCTCCACAAATACTTCTTTGCCTAAATGGCACTCAGGGCAAAGGAAGTCATCAGGTACTTGTGCCCATGGTGTTCCTGGTTCAACACCTTGGTACGGTTCACCTAATTGTGGGTCGTATACCCATTCACAAACCGTGCAACGCCAGCATGTGCAGTCTTCGCTGTGAGCGGGGGGCACGTCTGCCTGCTGTGCTTCTTTGGTAGAAGCTGTTGCAACGGCTTCTGGTTCAGTTGTTTGTTCTGGCTGATTGTCCGAAGTGTCGATTTTCTTTACGCTGCGTTCTACTTGTTTAGGTTTACTTACCTCGTTTGCATCGGTACGCCAAACTTCAGCCAATGTCATGCCGTAATCGATGCATTGACGAAGGGCATCTGTGTCTGGTTTCCAATGGATGTGTTGCGGAGCGCTGACTTCGAAGTTTGCTTCACGTAGGCGAGCATCGATGCGTTTTACTGCGCCACCTGTCCAACCTGAAGACCCGAAGGCTGCTGCTCTTTTTCCGGCAAAACGTAAACCGTGTATCTCTTCGAGTAAGGCTGCGATTTGCGGCATCATCACATTGTTCATGGTTGATGAGCCAACAAGTACACCTTTTGATCTGAAGATATTGGCAAGGATGTCGTTTTTATCATGCTTGGAAATATTGAACACCTTGATTGCCGTTTCTGGGCTTCCTTTACGGATCCCTTTCGCAATGGCATCGGCCATCATACGAGTGTTGTTCGACATGGTGTCGTACACAATTGTGATGCGGTCTTCTTTATAAGCTTTCGACCATTTGTAGTATTGCTCTACGATCTGGGTGGCGTTATCTCGCCAAATACAGCCGTGAGAAGTGGCGATCACATCGATCGGTACACCTAAACTCAACACTTCTTCGATCTTGGCTTTTACTAGAGGTGCAAATGGCGTCAGGATATTCGAGAAGTAACGCAGGCACTGTTCGTGCAATTCAACTTGGTCTAATTGGTCGTTGAACAGGTTTTCATCGCAGTAGTGTTGGCCAAAGGCATCATTACTAAACAGAATTTCGTCGCCTGTTAGGTAAGTTGCCATTGAATCTGGCCAGTGCAGCATTTTCATCTCAACAAAGATAAGTTGCTTACCATTACCGATATCCAGTGTGTCGCCGGTTTTTACCGTTCTGAAGTTCCAGTCTGGCTGGTGATGATGGCCGACAATCGAGTTCACACCGGCTTCTGTGCAGTAGACCGGGGTATTAGGGATCTTAGCAAGTAGCGCGGCAAGAGCGCCTGAGTGGTCTTCTTCGGCATGCTGACAAATGATGTAGTCGATCTCGTTGATGTCGATTTCCATCTCAAGGTTTGCAAGGAATTGCTCCGTAAAGCGATGGTCAACGGTATCGACAAGCACCGTTTTCTCTTCACGGATTAGGTACGAGTTATAACTGGTGCCTTTGTTCATGTGATATTCCTTGCCATGGAAATGCTCGGTTTCCCAATCGTGAATACCAACCCAGTGAACATTTGATTTAACGTGAATAGTCATAATGATAATACCTTATTTGAATTTCTAAGGTCATCATTGCACTAGTCGTACCATGTTTTTAAGATATTGTTTTTAATGGTTTTGTTTGGTTTTTTGAGCTTGCTTTTGTGTCTTTATGACATTCTAAATTTTGTGATTAATATGATTCTAAAGTGTCTATTTGACTCTGGTGATTTCCAATGCTGACCAACAACCAAAAGGCGCGCATAAAAAAGGCCAGACGAAAGTCTGGCCAAATAAGCAGTGCAATTTATTGGTTGGTTTTTAAAGCGTAGTCACGACTTCATCAAGAGCTAGACGCGCTTTTGGTTTACCGTGGTTGTAGTCTTCGCCGTCTTTGTGGTAACCGATAGCCAGTGCTACATCAACAACGTGACCTTCTAGCTCGTCAGCAAACTCTTCGCTGATCATTGCCGCGTCTACACCTTCCATTGGAGTTGAAGCGATACCAAGGCGAGCAAGTGTGTGCAGTGTGTTACCCAGTGCAATGTACACTTGAGACTTAGTCCAGTTACCGTTGAAACCTGTTTCGTCAGTGTTCATTTCTGCGAATGCGTAAGCACCTAAGAACTGTTCATACATTTCAGCAGGTAGGTGACCAGAGCTTACTTCCGTATCTGCGCGTTTCGCGAATTTCTCTTTAGTGTACTTAGGATCGTGAGCGAACAGGATTGTGTGTGACGCTTCTTTCGCATGTGGTTGGTTAAACTGGAACATGTTCTCGAAAGTGTTGTGGAAACGTTGTTTTGCCTCGTCGCTCTCAATGATGATGAATTTCCAAGGCTGAGAGTTGATAGAAGAAGCTGACAGACGAAGTGCTTCTTTGATTACTTCCATGTCTTCCGCAGAGATGCGTTTTTCTGCATCGTATTTTTTAGTTGTGTAACGAGTGTTTAGATCAGTAATGATTGGATGAGTCATGTTGAATCCTAATATCTATCAATAATAAATGTTGTAGGGTGTTATGTTCGGTAACGTCAACAATAAACGGATAACGCATTTGGGCTTTGTCTCTAACATCATCGGTCTTTAATAGAACGGGTTTCTAAGAAACAAGCGCTGAAATGGTCATCGAACATGCCCCAATAAATCGAGTATCTGCGGTAGCTCAAGTCGATGGAGGTAAGATAATAGAAGATTAGCTTGGGAAAAATAGCGAACATATCAAATCACTATGGTAAATAATGTCCATAATGATTCGATAAGTGTGATCTTAATAGGTTTGAATTGTCTAGATTCAGTCGTTTAGTACGCCTTTATGCCATATTGACGCAATAATGGTGGAAGTACGCTGTCTAGGTTTGGAATATCTTCTGGTGTGATTTCAATTAAGCCAAAACCATACTCGGCATAGATTTTCCTCGTCGCTTCACGCTTTTCCTCGGCGATTGGCGCAGAGTCGGTTCCCCAAAATTGGATGTAGACTTTGCCACTTGGAAGATAAAAGTCACTGATCACTTCTTTTGCTATTGGCAGTGGACGCTCGTACGCATGTACCACACCCGCCATATATAGCCAGTTGTCGATGATTAGCTCCCCTTTTGAACGCACATAGTGTCCATCCAAGGTTCTATGCTTGGCCTCGAACTTTTGGCGGAAGCTAGAAAATGACACATCCGTTGAGTGGCTTTCTGCATCGTGCCCTAGGAATTCAACAACTGATTGCTTCAAACGTTTATTGCGGACTAATGAATCGTGCCACACCACGAATAAGTTTTGTGTGGCTTTATCTTCTCTCTGTTCACCACCGGCCTTTAAACCTGTTGGGGTGACGTGCCAACCGTCTTCTTCTCTTGTTATCCAACCAAGTTCATTGAGCAAGAGGTTAATTTTCTTTGCGCTGAGCTTGAAAGCACTCCCAAGTTGAGTTGCGGTTAGTGTTTGCCCTGAGAAGGTGTCCAAATCGATAAGTAGCTTCTCAGGCCAGACAATGAAGACACCAAACTTTTTGTGTTCTACATACTCCCCACCAAAGCTTTCACCTCGTTCGGTCAGCACCCATCGATCCTGTGAACGTACGATATAGCCGGCCGCTTTTAGGTCACTGAATAGAGTTTTAGCTTCTATATCTCTCTGTTTAGCGAGAGCTGATGTGGAGATCTTGTCTGACATAGTCTTCTCTTAACTCGTTATTGGGCTACTGGATAACGTTGGGGTAGGCGTTACTAGAATAACACATCTATTTTAAGCAATTTCGCTCCTTCATTGTTCATGTATTTTGAGGTTTAGGGGCTGGGAAAATCAGAATTTCGAAAAACAGGCATTAATTTGATTATGTAATTAAATTACAA
>NZ_MCYD01001434.1:0-2763 GCF_002876325.1 Vibrio sp. 10N.261.52.A1 | reverse complement strand
GAGTACATAAAGTGAAATGCCGCCGTAGGTCAAAGACGTAAGCAAGAGAAAGAGTACAAGCAACACTTTGGGGCTAATAGAAGATAGCTTGGTCATGCTGAAATGACTTCCATGTTATTTTTTGGAGTTATATGAAAAATATAGGATAGATATCTTGTCTATGGGCTTGTTTATCCTTTTTGTCGAATAGAATGGGTGCTGACTAGTTCCATTCTCATAGCCCTTGATTCGCCGAGTTATTGCAAAACTTCCTTAAATATCTATGTTTAATATAGAAAACCAATACAAAAAGGGTCATTTAAGTATGGATGCCACTCCCGTCAAAGTTCTGTTTGTGTGCGTGAAGAAAGGTGTAAGAGCGGCTATCGCTAAAGCGATTGTCGAGCTGCAATCTAATGGGGTGATACACGCTAGCTGTTGTGGTTTTGAGCCAGGACCAACCCCCCAAGTTCTCTTAGATGAGTTGTCTAACATGCTTGACGTTGCAATAATTGGCGAGAGTAAAACAGTATTTGAATACAAAAAGACTAATGAAAAATTCGATTACGTAATTACGCTTTGCGACCAAGCAAGTAATGAGCAGTGTCACTTGTTTGTTGGATGTGTGAACTTGGTTTGCTCTCACGTACCCCATAGGCTCCATTGGGCTATCCCCAATTTGGCTGGTGCAATAGATCTGCCAGAGAGAGAAAGGGCCCAGTTTGTAAGAGGGGTTGTAGAACAAATAGATCTTAAAGTGACGCAACTTGTGGCAATCGCACAAACAAAAGGTTAAATGCTCTCTCAGTTTGCGTTAGTGTGGATTTACTTACCTTACAGGTAATTTAGTTTTTGTCTTTACCTGTCCAAAGGCGAAGCTTGATTCAATCGAAGCAATATTGGGCAGGCGAGTTAACTGCTTGCGAATAAACTGCTCGTAGCTTTTTAAAGATTCACTTACCACATGCAGCAGGTAATCGTGATTCCCCGTCATTAGAAAGCACTCTAACACTTCATCAATCGCTTCAATGTGCTGCTCAAAGTCTCGCATGTTCTCTTCCGTCGGCTTTTCAAGTTTCACCAACACAAACACATTCACGGGAAGACCGCACGCTTCTTGATCGACACTGGCGTGATAGCCTCGAATGATCCCTTGTTTCTCTAATGCTCGAACTCGGCGTAAACAAGGGGAGGGAGAAAGTGCTACGCGGTCGGCTAACTCTTGGTTGGTGAGTCGTGCGTTGCTTTGCAGTTCAGCCAGTATCTTCTTGTCGATCTCATCCATTGGCATATTCCATCAATATTAAACCGTAGTTAGCAATATTATTGCTAAAAGTGTATGTCTTACTTCGCAAATAGCAATATTTAACATTTATGCAACACTAAAATTAAAGGAGGTACAACAAGGATGGAATGACTTAGCAATTATGAATACTTCAACGCAACTTAGCCCCCTACGTAAAACCACCAAACACGAACAAGCAGAAGCCCTCGCCATTGAGCAAGCAAAACATTTTGGCATTGATCCAAGCAGCGATTACGGTACCACGCTGGTGGAATTAGCGACGACACTGTACAAAGCCAATACCAAGACACACGATCTTTGGGCATTGACGGTTGATGGCCTTTCAGAGCTGGATAAGAGTGACCGTATCGCTTGGTTTAACGCCAAACGTTTCCTGTCGTTCCAGATCGCTAAGATCCTCGATAACCTGCAAAACCCAATGCGCGCGACTTACCAATCCATTGCGACTAACAATGGTAATTTTGCCTCAAAAGGCGCGTATCCGATTTTCGACAATGTGGCGGCTATATTTTCCGCAAGCCCTGTCATTACTCGCACCGCGACCTATTTGTTTGCCTGTACTGAATGGATTGAAGACGCATTCAACGGTAAAGAGCCACTGCACGATATCTATTCTCGACTTCTCAACCCGACATCGATTTCACTTGCGAACCACATGGTTGATCTAGAGGCAGGCTCAAGAGCCAATGAGTACCTCGCATGGAACTTTAATTCAGGTATGGCGGCTATTGATGGGCTGTTGAGCCATTTACTTGGTCATGAAGATATTGTGTTGGCTTCACGCAACATCTACGGCGGTTCTTATCAGCTGCTGGAGGATTGGTTTGGCAAGCCGTCGAATCTGAATGTCGCGGTAGAGTGGGTGGATGGTTATTCCGGTGATGAGTTTGCGACTAGGCTTGATGAGCTTGCCGATAAATATGCTGATCGCCTCGCTGTAGGCAAGAAAATCTACGTTTACCTTGAGTCACCGTGTAACCCGCACGGCTATGTATTAGATGTTGCGAGTATAAGTAAAGCCGGTCACTCTCGTGGTTGGGATGTAATTGTCGACTCGACGGTGGGTACGCCATTACTGCACCCAGTACTAAAACGCGATGATGTGATGGAAAGGCCAGATTATGTGATTCACTCGTATACCAAAGAGCTTGCCGGTTCTGGCACCACCACAGCAGGTGTTGTGATTGGCCGCAACGAGACCATGTTTGTACCTAAAGGGGAGGACGTCACTTTCACTAAGCCCAATGGCGATGAGACGACGATTCCTTGGAATGAAACCCTGTTTTGGAATGTGTATTACATTAAAGGTGCCTTCTTAGATGCAGACAAAGCGTTTGAGGTGCTCAATGGCATGAAAACTTATGAGATGCGTGTGGTGCAGAAAACCATTAATACGCTGACTCTAGCGAAAATTTTTGATGCTCACCCAGACATTAATGTGTCGTGTCCTGCTTTGCCAGACAGTGATAACTACGAAC
>NZ_MCYD01001433.1:0-878 GCF_002876325.1 Vibrio sp. 10N.261.52.A1 | reverse complement strand
ACCGAGAACGGATCCATTATTGGTGTTGTTGCTTCAAACCTCGCCTTGGACAAGCTGATTAAAGACGTATTAGCTATCCAGGTTCCAGGAAATGGTCGAGCGATCCTTATCGACAAACAAGGTACGGTGGTCGCTCACCAAAACGAAGACTTTATTCTTAAACAGGTGAATGACATCGCTCCGGAGTTGAGTGTTGCTGGTTTAAACAGTGCAGCGCAGAATCTAACGACGATCTTTACCCAAGTTGATGGTCACGAACGAGTGATCATGGCGGAGCCAATCAGTGGTACAGATTGGTTACTTGTGATTGAGATGGATAAAGATGTCTTGGAACAACCTCTGTTCGACATGTTGGTCAGTCAGATCACTACAGGCTTGATTGTTTTGATTGTGATGGCTGCAGCGACGTCTTGGTTTGTTGCTCGCCAGCTGGTGGAGCTAGGACGAGTGAGCGAAGCTCTCGCTGATATCGCAGAGGGTGAAGGTGATTTAACGCAACGCCTTCAAGTATCCAGCAAAGATGAAGTTGGTCAGTTGGCCGATAAGTTCAATGTGTTTGTCGATCGACTGCATGGAATGATGACCAACGTTACTCAAGTATCCACAGCAATGAACAATGGTGCTGAGCATGCCAATGAGAGTGCCCTTAAGCGCAGTGATAGCGTCAGCCGACAGCAAGATGAAATTACGATGGTAGCTACTGCGGTAACTGAAATGGCGACTGCGACGGCTGAGATCGCTTCTAACGCAGACAATACAGCAAAAAGCGCCAGTCATTCGGTTGAATTGAGCGAACAAGGCTTTCAGCAGATGGCCAAAAGCCAATCATCGATCAATGAGCTTGCTACTGAACTGACGAGTGCAGTATCTATTATTAG
>NZ_MCYD01001432.1:0-300 GCF_002876325.1 Vibrio sp. 10N.261.52.A1 | reverse complement strand
TCAATGCTTTGAGCTTCTTTGTTTTGGCTCTCAACTAATGCAGCAAGGTGATCGTGATAGATTTCTAGGTTTTTAACTTCTTCTTGCAGACGCTCAATCTCAGCTTGCAGCATTAAAGTCGCTTGTGAGCTTTTATCAATAACCTTTTGGCTCGAAGCCGACGCGTTATTGGTCTTGTTTTGAATTGATTGAGCTTGATCCAAGCTATTGGCCATAGAAGACGTTGCAACCAAACTGATGGCAAGCGCTAGGCTAGATTTTAAAAGATTCATAATTGTAGTCATTTACTATAGAAGAAGT
>NZ_MCYD01001431.1:2317-2768 GCF_002876325.1 Vibrio sp. 10N.261.52.A1 | reverse complement strand
ACCACCACTTGCTTATCTTGTGGCAAATGGACAATCACATCGGGCTGATAGCGCTTGCCTGCATCGTTCTGTAGGTTCACTTGCGTTTGGTACTCGTGCCCTTCTCGCAGACCAGACTCAGCAAGCACACGAGCCAGCACCACTTCACCCCAGTTACCTTGCTGTTTGTTGTCACCCTTGAGCGCCTGCGTTAGGTTAACCGCTTCACGAGTCATGCTTTCATTAAGGCGTTGCAGGTTTTTTAGTTCATGCACTAAGGTATGACGCTCTTTAGCTTCTTGGCTAAAGCTATCGTTAACTTGCTTCTTGAAGCCTTCTAGTTGCTCTCTCAGCGGTGAGAGTAACCCTTCTAAACTCTGCTTGTTTTGCTGATCGACCTTAGCGGTTTTGGTTTCAAAAAGCTGATTGGCGAGATGCTCGAACTGCTGCTTTAGGCGTGATTCCGCTTGTT
>NZ_MCYD01001431.1:0-1589 GCF_002876325.1 Vibrio sp. 10N.261.52.A1 | reverse complement strand
GGCGTGATTCCGCTTGTTCTAACAGTTGCAGCTTTTCACTGTTAGCAAGGTTCTCTTGATCGTGCCTTGCCTCTTGCTCACGCAGTTCAGCCTCCAATTCAGACTTATGGTCTTTCAGCACGTTAATCTCATCGGCATACTGCTGTCGTTCTTGTTTGACCGCTTCGAAGTAGCGAAGCTTTTCCATCGCTGCCATCACCTTACCGTGTGCTTGTTTCAGCTCGAATGCAGCTTTGTCTCGCTCGTCATCCATTTCATCGAGCTCTTGCTGTGCCTCTGCTAAAGAGGATTTGAGCTGTGACTGCTGAGATTCATGCAACAAACGATCAGACTCAAGTTGCTGCTCGAGCAATCGCTGCTGAAAAGAGAGCTTCTGTTTAACCCACCAACCCACGACGCCACCACTGACGAGTGCGCCAGAAATTGCAGCAATAAGCGTTGCCTGATGTTCGATAATCCATTGCATGATAATGATTTAGCCTAATTGGAAATAACTCATTAAATGGTATTTTGATACTGGATAAATGTCCAGTTTGCCGTATTAAAATTCGACAGATAGACTAAGCGCTCCGTATTCAGTCCCACCCAATTAGAATGAGTTGCCATGAACAAACGTCGTGCCTTGGGCTTTGGCCTTTCCGCAGTACTGCTGTGGTCAACGGTCGCTACTGCTTTTAAGCTGACCCTTGCTGAGTTTTCACCTATCCAAATGCTGACCATTGCCAGCATTGTGTCGTCGATTGCGCTGATCGCGGTCTGCGCCTTTCAAGGTAAGCTTTCTCAGCTAAGCACAACATTCCTATCAAACCCTTGGTACTACCTACTGCTTGGTTTGGTTAACCCTCTGGCCTACTACCTGATTCTCTTCAAAGCATACGACCTGCTGCCAGCTTCTCAAGCTCAGGCCATCAACTACAGCTGGGCTATCACTCTAACGCTAATGGCAGCCGTTTTTCTGGGGCAAAAGATTCGCAAGCAAGATTGGGTAGCTTGTACCTTCAGTTATGCGGGTGTGGTCGTGATTGCTACCAAAGGTGATGTACTAGGTATGCAGTTCGATAGCCCACTTGGCGTCGCGTTGGCACTGCTTTCAACACTACTGTGGGCGGGCTACTGGATCCTTAACACCAAAAACAAGGCTGACCCTGTGGTGGGCGTACTGCTTGGATTCTTAGTGGCGCTACCCTTTGCGATTGGTTTAACCATTTTCGAGGGCGAGAGCTTTAGCCAAATCACGGCGAAAGGTTGGATGGCGGTGACTTACGTTGGACTGTTTGAGATGGGAATTACCTTTGTGTTGTGGCTATCAGCATTGAAGCTCACCAACAACACGGCACGCATCAGCAACCTGATTTTCGCCTCACCATTTATATCTCTAATGCTACTTTCCACCATTATCGGCGAAGAAATTCACCCATCAACCCTGTTTGGTTTAGTGCTGATTATTGCCGGTTTAGTGATTCAACAAATCAAATTCTCAAAAGACAAAGCGGTTGCTAATGAGAGCTAAAAGCGTCGATTGATTGAGAAAATCATTACCTTAGCCGTTTTAGGTTGTAAATGAGATACAAAAATGGCGAGTCGTATGA
>NZ_MCYD01001430.1:0-551 GCF_002876325.1 Vibrio sp. 10N.261.52.A1 | reverse complement strand
CATTAGCGGTCAGTAAAATCAATGTTTAACCACTTTATGTTGTTTTGAATCTAATTATAATTAAATATTTTATTTAAATTCAATGGATTATAAACAGCTATTGGTTTTTTTTTCAATGGGGTAATAGATATGTTCGCTATGGTTTCTTTTCTATATTTACAGTTTTCAGC
This sequence comes from Vibrio sp. 10N.261.52.A1, assembly GCF_002876325.1. Taxonomy (NCBI): domain Bacteria; kingdom Pseudomonadati; phylum Pseudomonadota; class Gammaproteobacteria; order Vibrionales; family Vibrionaceae; genus Vibrio; species Vibrio sp. 10N.261.52.A1. The sequence continues at coordinate 381 of NZ_MCYD01001430.1, read as the reverse complement.
GCTTAAGCTAAAAGTACTACGAAATTGGCAGTGCGTATTTTGATAAATACGAGCTCGTATTGAGAGGAGAAGGCTGGTTAAGTCATAAATGACAGCAAAGAGAGGCTAATTGTAAAGGTACGATTTCACCCGTTTGATTTAATGAAGTTCAAAAAAAGTCGATAGAAAAGCTCATGCCAAGCCGAATGTATAACTTTTTGTTCTAGGGTTTGGAGCCTGACTGGCGGTGCCAGAATTTTTTAATGACACGAGCGTAGAACCGACATGAATCAACGATAGCAACCTTAGTTGCACAGGGTGCTCTCAAAGGACAATGCCAGCTGAAATTCGAGTGATTTTACACTTACTGTGAATAAAGTATTTGTAGAATTTATGTATCAC
>NZ_MCYD01001429.1:0-637 GCF_002876325.1 Vibrio sp. 10N.261.52.A1 | reverse complement strand
TGTCTGTAATTTAGACCTAGATACAGCTTTTATAACGCAAAGTGGAATAAAGATGATTTAGCCATAAAGTTTGTTTACACTAAGCCAAATCGTTTTGTTTCTACTACCCAATAAAGTACGTTGGGTGTATTTATGTTGGCCAAAGAAAGCTTTGGCATAGAGGTAAAAAATGGAAAAGGTTCCAATGACAGTACGTGGCGCTCAGCAGCTGCGTGACGAATTAGATCGCCTACTTAAGCTACGCCCTGTTATCTCAGCAGCTATTGGTGAAGCACGTGAATTAGGTGATTTAAAAGAGAACGCTGAATACCATGCAGCTCGTGAAGAGCAGGGTATCTGTGAAGCTCAAATCCGCGACATTGAATACAAACTTTCAATGGCTCAGATCATCGATGTAACTCAGATGGAAAATACGGGTAAGATTATCTTTGGTACAACAGTCACTCTGATTGATGTTGATACAGACGAAGAGTACCGTTACCAAATTGTTTCTGAAGACGAAGCTGATATCAAAACTGGCCGTATCTCAGTGAAATCACCAATTGCTCGTGGTCTTATCGGTAAGATGGAAGGCGACGAAGTGATGATTTCGACTCCTGGCGGTGATAAAGATTACGAAATCGACAAAGTAGAATAT
>NZ_MCYD01001428.1:0-5887 GCF_002876325.1 Vibrio sp. 10N.261.52.A1 | reverse complement strand
AATAAGAACGCACCAAAAAGATCGAGCGGCTCTCAAAAGCCTTTTGGCTCTAAGCGCACTGGTGGTTCACAACGCAACAAGAATACCGTAAAGCCAGCAGCGGGTTTGCATCCAAGAAACCAGCACACAGGGCGTTACGACTTCGAGCTATTGGTCACGGCTTTACCAGAGCTAAAAGCGCACTTAATTAAGAATCCAGTAGGCGAAGACACGATCAATTTCTCTGATCCACTGGCGGTTAAACTACTTAACAAAGCGTTATTGGCGCATCACTATGGTGTTAAGCATTGGGATATTCCGGCTGGATACTTGTGCCCGCCGATTCCTGGTAGAGCGGACTACATTCATAGAGTGGCAGACATCCTTAATAGCGATGGCCAAGATGAACCTTATAATCATCAATCAGTGAAAGCGCTAGATATCGGTGTTGGTGCGAACTGTATCTACCCAATTATTGGCGCCACAGAATACAAATGGCGTTGCACAGGTAGTGATGTTGACCCAGTGTCGGTGAAAGCCGCGAATTTCATTGTTGAAAGTAACGTTAATTTAAAGGGTAAGATCAAAGCACGTTTGCAAGCAGACTCTGAATCTATCTTTAAGGGCGTAATCAAAGATAATGAACGTTACGATGTCACTATTTGTAACCCTCCATTCCACAGCTCTCTAGAGGAAGCGGAAAAGGGGACGCAGCGTAAATTAGACAACTTAGCGGCAAACCGAGCTAAGAAAGCGGGTCAAACGTTCAAACCTGAAACGAAAAAAGCCAAGCAAAATAAGCCAACTTTAAACTTTGGTGGCCAAAAAGCGGAGTTATGGTGCCCAGGTGGTGAAGCAGCATTCATCATGAAAATGGCAAGAGAGAGCCAATTGTTTGCGACTCAAGTGCTGTGGTTCACGACGCTAATTTCGAAGAAAGACAACGTTGATATGCTTCGTTCTGAACTTGGTAAGCTTAAAGCAAAACAAGTGAAAGTCGTAGAGATGTCTCAAGGCCAGAAAGTGAGTCGCTTTGTAGCATGGACTTTTATGGACGACGAGCAAAGACAAGAATGGATCGCGCTTAAATAACGGTTCACACGTCTAAACTCGAAAGTATCGTTAACTCTATCAAATAAAACGGGCTTGTTGTTCATTCAACAAGCCCGTTTTTTATCAGATTTGGTTAAGCAGAGAGCAAATCATCCAATTTACTTTGGTACTTCTTCTCAAGCGCATGGTTTCCCGCTTTCTTTTCAAGATCGACTAAGATTTGAAGCGATGGAATTTGATAGCCATACCGCTGGTGGAACTTAAACAGACGAAGCCTAGCGTCGTTATAATCGGCTTCGCTCACTTCAATTTTAGATAGCTGTAATATCGACTTTACTCGGTTCGGATCATGGTCAATGGCGCGGGTGAAGTAGTACTTGGCTTGTTCTGTATTACCTGCCTTGAATGCGCAAAAAGCCGCATTCTCATAACTGGCGGATACTAAATAGTAGTAGGGTTGGTCAATGGCGCGATTAAAGTACTTATCGGCCTGTTTATATTCGCCTTGCTTACACAAAAACGTCCCGTAGTTATTGAGCACGTTACCGTTTCTTGAGTCTAGGCTTAACGCTTTTCGATACGCAGACCTCGCTTCATCGACTTCTCCCACTTGTTCATAGTAATGGGCCATAGAGAGTCGAGCACGGTAGTAACTAGGTGCATGCTTGATAGCAAGTTCTAGGTTTTCACGCGCCCTTACCATGTTGCCTTGGCCCATGTACCCCAAACCTAATTCAATGCGAGATTCAGACATCGCAATAGGATCGCTTTCTACTTTGGGTGGTCCTTCTGTTACAGAGACACAGCCAGACAATGAGATAGAAGCAATCAGAGCTGAGAATAGGGGATTTGAAAACAATGACTTGGCAGGCATGTGAAGCTCCTTATGAACACCAGACAATCATATGAAATTGGTAAACATAAGGTGGTAAATCTATGGTGGAATGCGACCCACTCTCCATAAAAAGCTGCGCCCAATAAGCATGTTTTCAACGTCAAAGAAGTAAACAGCTTGTTGGGCGCAGCATTGTATCTTTGATAAACCAGCGAATAATTAATCGTCTTTGGTGAAGTTCTCTTCGCTGAAGTGATCCAAATCGTAAGGCGTTTGTTGGTAAACGCAGTAATTTAGCCAGTTTGAAAACAATAAATGTCCGTGGCTTCGCCAGCTCGCAACGGGTTTGTTGTCTGGGTTATTGTTTGGATAGTAGTTAATAGGGATGACTGGCTCCATGCCTTCGCCCAAATCACGGATGTATTCGTTGTGAAGCGTATGCGCATCGTATTCAGGGTGACCGGTCACAAACACGTTTCGCTTGTCTTTCGTTGCTGCGAGATACACACCGGCGACATCTGAAGTCGCAAGCACATCCAGGTCGGTATGCTCTGCTAGATACTCTGGTGAGAAATCTGCATAGCGAGAGTGTGGTGCTAAAAAGGTGTCATCAAAACCACGCAGAATAGGGTGGTAAGGGTTATGAATCTCGTGATTGTAAACGCCCGACAGCTTCTCTTTGCGAGTACGCTTCGGTAAGTCATACAGCAATTTCAAGCCCGCTTGAGCAGCCCAGCACACATAAAGAGTCGAGGTAACGTGCTTGTTTGCCCACTCCATGATGGTTTTTAGGTGATCCCAGTAGATAACATCTTCAAACTGAACCAAACCCAATGGCGCACCAGTGATGATCAATCCATCAAAGTTACGATTTTTTACCATCTCAAACTGACGGTAAAAGTTATCGAGGTGCTCAGTTGGTGTATTTTTGCTTGGACGGTCATCGATTCGAAGCAGTTCAACATCCACTTGCAACGGGCTGTTCGATAGAAGACGTAAGAATTGAGTTTCGGTTTCAATCTTCTTCGGCATTAGGTTGAGGATCAAGACTCGAAGTGGACGGATTTCCTGTGTCGATGCTCTTGATAGCGGCATAACAAAGATGTTTTCTTCACGAAGAACATCGCTCGCTGGCAATTGGTCTGGAATGCGGATAGGCACAGCTTTCTCCCTAAGCTAGATATGTAGACGTCTATACATCTAAATCTATAATAGTTTGATACGCTTGTCGATATACAAAATGGATAGTTGTAAATTATTTGTGTTTTTATCAAGAGAGCACTTAGTTGTCTTGTGGTTATTGTCTCTGCTTAGCAATGCCAAGACGTGTAGAAGAGTGATTAAGTGCTGATATCGCCAGTAATCAGAGCAACAGAGTACTATTTACGATAAACTCATGCTTTTGATTTAAGCCGTAATGTATCAATGAAGTTAATACTCATTCGAGGGCTGCCAGGTTCAGGTAAGTCAACAAAAGCAAAAACTTATGACGCCTTGCATGTCGAAGCCGATATGTATTTTGTCAACGAACAAGGTGAGTACTGCTTTGATCCTAAACAGTTACAACAGGCTCATGAGTGGTGCCAGAACACCGCTGAAAATGGTTTAAAGCAAGGGAGGGACGTCGTCGTATCGAATACCTTCATTAAGCACTGGGAAATGAAGGCTTATCGTCAACTTGCGCTCAAATACAAAGCGGATTTAGTGATTGAAGTTTGCCGAGAAAACTACGGCACTATTCACGATATTGAACCATCGGTGATTAAGCGCATGGCGAGAGATTGGCAAGAGTAGCTCTACATTCATGCCGCTCCACAGAGTGGGTAAACCCTCATATTAAACTAACAAAGCAATTCCAAGGTAACGATTGAAATGGCAAAACGTTCTGTTGTCGTAGAGATGACTTCTTACGGTATCTACTCCACGTGGGATTCTAAGTCTAAAGACCTACCTAAAATCCAAGAGTTCACCACCACCGTGGACGCTGAAATCGACGTCGAGTTTGGCTATATCTTGAATATCAAAAAAGCCAAAGGCGAAAAAATCCGTTACTGCATTTACCACCCGGATATAACGACCGACAAAGGTGAAGTGCTTGAGCCGTTCGATGGCGAAGAGTACGTTGGCAATAATGATTGGGATTTCTACCTAGGCGACACCATTTGGGCACCAGTCTCAAACAAGATTGGTAAATGGCGCATGACGGTCGAACTCAAAGGTAACATCATCGCAGATAAGACATTCGACTTAGTAGCTAAAGACGAAGGCCAGTTCTGGAAACGTAGAGGGTTCTAGCCTCGAACTTCTAGACAAATTTGAACAACAAAAAAGCCGAGTCCTATATGGGCTCGGCTTTTTGACATTAGCTAGACGATGTTCGTCATCTAGCTTAGAAGTAAGATTATTGTGTTACGTAAGCCACAACAAACTCAGTGATAGCAACCATGTCTTTCACTGCGATGTACTCTTCAGTGGTGTGAACTTTCGCCATACCAGTAGATAGGTTAACCGTAGTTAGACCTTTCGCATTGAAATTGTTTGCATCGCTACCGCCGCCAGTGCGTTTGGTGTTTGCTGTTACGCCAAGCTTCTCGAATGCCGATTTGATAGACAGAATGTGCGGGTGATCATCTGCAATAACGAATGCATCGTAAGCACGAGTTGATTCGATTTCGACTTCAGCACCGAATTGCTTTGCGCTCTCTTCAAACGTTGAAATCATATGTTCAACTTGCGCTGTTAGCTTGTCGCCATTTAGTGAGCGAGCTTCCGCAACCACTTTAAGTTCAGGCATTACGATGTTAGTCGCTTGACCGCCTTCAACAATACCCACGTTCGCTGTCGTTTCTTCGTCGATACGAAGTAGGTTCATCTTAGTAATAGCGTCTGCTGCTACTTGAATTGCGCTGATGCCTTCTTCTGGTGCTAGACCAGCGTGAGCAGGGCGACCTTTGATCGTTGCAACGATCTTTTGTTGGCCTGGAGCAGCGTTTACGATAGTGCCGATAGGGCCGCCTGTATCTAGAACGATAGCGTGCTCTGATTGAATGTAAGACATATCGAAGTTCAAAGACCCGAATAGACCGCCTTCTTCGAACACTGTGAATGCAATTTCAATGGTCTTGTGTGCTTGACCTTCAGCTTTAATGCAGCGAACGGCTTCCATGATAGCCGCAATGCCAGACTTGTCGTCACCACCTAGGATAGTGTTGCCCTTTGAACGGATGATGCCATCTTCGATGATTGGCTCAATGCCGATACCCGGGGTTACTGTGTCCATGTGGCAGCTGAATACTGTGCTACCCGGTAGTGTGCCGTCTAAACGCGCGTAGATGTTGAAGCCATTCGATACTTCTTCAGGAACCGCCAGTTTATGTACGTCAAAACCTAGTTCGCCTAACTGCTCAGCCAGCGCTTCAGCGATTGCTTTTTCGTTGCGAGATTCACTATCGATTTTCACAAGATCGCAGAAATGGTCGACTAGACGTTGTTCATTAATTTGGGTCATTGTTAATTCTCATTATGTTTCCGCTCTTTCCTTAGAAGTCACGGCTATAGGAACAGGAAAATCACTATAACGCCTCTTTGTAGGATGATTGCCTGAGTTAAATCAAGAAAACCGCCTGAATATTCCAGATTATGAGAAAAACAAGATCCAGTTCTACAAGTTGACAACATTTTAATCTGTATATTGCTCGGGTATACTGCAAACCGAAATTAACCATGCAGAAAGTAAGAACACTGCCCGAATAGTAAGAGAACTATGCGACTGACAATGGCACTTATAAATGAATAAAAACAATGTCTTAGGGTCATTCCTGCTTGTTGTTACAATGAGTGCTGTTCTGGGCTTCTTTCTGCTGTATCCAATCAACGATGTAGATTTGACTAACTCGCAAGTCAACGAGCCCGCTGTTTACACCCCAGAAAAAGAACTTTCTAAAACAGAATGTCTCGTCCTAAAATACGTTGACAGTTTTTTACTAAGCCAACAGCGCCGGCTGTTGGCTTTTTTCATGC
>NZ_MCYD01001427.1:0-214 GCF_002876325.1 Vibrio sp. 10N.261.52.A1 | reverse complement strand
TGGCTCCCCCTGCGGGACTCGAACCTGCGACATACGGATTAACAGTCCGCCGTTCTACCAACTGAACTAAGGGGGAATTACTTGCGTTAACTTATTTAAGTTAAACACCAAATAATGGTGCCTCGAGGCGGAATCGAACCACCGACACGCGGATTTTCAATCCGCTGCTCTACCGACTGAGCTATCGAGGCAAAAGAATGGTGCCGACTACCGG
>NZ_MCYD01001426.1:2586-3046 GCF_002876325.1 Vibrio sp. 10N.261.52.A1 | reverse complement strand
TCCGTACATACTGGAGTACCTCGAATACAGCCTTCCAATACCGGAAGCAGACTTTCCACAATACTAAACTTAGGTGAACTTCCTACTGAGCCTTTTGCTTTCGCCAAGGCCTCCAAAGAAAGCCTTTCTGGCTCCGCCCTCACCATCTTCAAATCTCGCTTAAACGCCCCGGTACATACTCCTTCGAGATACACTCGGTACGTTGTAAGCGCGTCCATCAATAAAAATAGCTGCCCTTGAGCTGTTTGGTGCGGGTATGGCACTGCAACATGAGCATCCAACTTTCGGTCTATCTGCAGCTCAACACCAAGCGCTAAGCATTTCTCGACGAGAACTTTTAGTAACCCTTGCTCGTCCATCAGTTCTTGAATTTCGAAGATGCGTTGCAAGTGATAGTCATTCGACACAAACGTTATCTTTACACCTTGCCCACGAGTAAACAGACCACTCTCTATCATCT
>NZ_MCYD01001426.1:0-1913 GCF_002876325.1 Vibrio sp. 10N.261.52.A1 | reverse complement strand
GGATGTTTTCTACAGTATTGGTTGAATGCTGCTCTAATAAAATCGCTCCCAGAGTAAACGGGACTTCGCGGAGGCTTTCCAACTCTCGAAAGTATCGGTGCATCGCATCGGCTTCCGAAACACTCTGCCCTTTGGTTACCCCACCACAAAAAGCGACCGCTGTGTACGAGTGAGACTCTATGCTCAAGGACTCCGCTAGGTACTTCACCAAGGCATCAACTCGACTGATTCCTTCCTCAGTCAATTCATTCTCATTAAGCCGTTTACCCAGCACAATAAGGAGGTTATTAATGCTCATTTTATGTTCAAGTCTCGTTTTGGGGATTAGATGGAGTGAATTATGTATACAATACTTGTTAACAAAAGTATTTTGAAATTCTTATAAGTTACTCGCAGTAATGCTCACTATTGCAGAGCGACATGACAAGTAACTCGAGAATCAAAGTGCAGCTTCAAAGCAAAATAGCACGCTCTTGGGTTTCTCACGACTACGTTGGTTAACGTTAGTTTTAAACAGAGAACGCTTTCACACAAATAAGTGAAACGAACAAAATACAAATTTTACACAGAGTTCGTCCATCGAACCGTCTTCACAGGAAGTTACTATGCTGTCTATTTTTGATATCTATAAAATCGGGGTTGGGCCTTCCAGCTCCCACACAAATGGACCAATGATCGCAGGGTTTAATTTTACCCAAAAGATTGAATCTGTACTTGACCAAGTTACCCGTATTCAAATCGACTTGTACGGCTCACTATCATTAACAGGTATCGGCCACCACACTGACCGCGCAACCCTGTTAGGTCTGCTTGGCAACCGCCCAGATACCATAAAAATAACCAGTGCTAACCTAGCAATGCGTAAAGCGATTGAAGACAAGTCTCTTATGGTGAGCGGTCATCATGAGATCCACTTCGATGTTGAAAGCGACTTACTATTCCACAAAACCAACCTGCCGCTTCATGAAAACGGTATGACGATCTCTGCGTTTGATACGAACGGTAAACTTCTGGATATGGAGACCTACTACTCCATTGGTGGCGGTTTCATTGCAACTGCAGGTGAGCTACAAAACGGCAAACAAGAGTCTGAAACCCAAGTTGAGTTCCCTTTCTCATCGGCTGATCAACTCCTTGAACTGGCTGACAAAAACGGAATGAGCCTTGGCGGCTTAATCCTGCGCAACGAAGTATCCTTTCAAGATATGGAAGCCATTGACCAAAAAGCAGACCAGATCTGGAAGGTGATGTCACTGTGTATGCAGCGCGGCTTTGATACAGAAGGCATTCTAGATGGTGGCCTTGAAGTCACACGTCGAGCTCCTGCTCTTTTGAAAAAACTAGAAGCGAATGCCTCCATTGAAAACGATCCTATGGAGATCATGGATTGGATTAACCTATTTGCCTTTGCCGTGAGTGAAGAGAATGCTGCTGGTGGTCAAGTAGTGACATCACCAACGAATGGTGCGGCTGGCGTTATCCCTGCTGTTTTAATGTACTACCATCGCTTTATCAAAGAGCTTGATACTAAGCAGCTCAAAGATTTCTTAGCGGTATCTGGCGCTATCGGTATTCTATATAAAACCAATGCGTCGATTTCGGGTGCCGAGGTAGGTTGTCAAGGCGAAGTCGGTGTATCTTCTTCAATGGCAGCTGCAGGCTTAACGGCCCTTCGTGGTGGTAGCAACGAGCAAATCTGTATTGCAGCTGAAATCGCGATGGAGCACTCGCTAGGCATGACCTGTGACCCAATTGGCGGCCTGGTTCAAGTACCATGTATTGAGCGTAATGCGATGGGCGCAATGAAGGCGATCAACGCATCACGTATGGCACTAAAACGTACAAGTAAGTGTCTTATCTCGTTAGACAAAGTTATCGAGACCATGTACCAAACAGGTAAAGACATGAACAAG
>NZ_MCYD01001425.1:0-2492 GCF_002876325.1 Vibrio sp. 10N.261.52.A1 | reverse complement strand
TACCATCTTCATATTAAGCAAATACTATATACAGCAATGCCTTACAGTTAAAGCATGTATATATGAATAATACTTTTAGTTTTTGGGCCCATCTAATTTAATAATAAAAACGGAACAGTTGAATAATTCTAAAAAGGATAACATTTATCCTTTACTAATCTAACAACCGTTACCAATGAGCGAACATGGGCTTTGGCTCAAGTGTTGTGGAAACGTAGCATGCGTTAATCCACTCCTTTTTTGACTATCATTATGACAATTGCGATACCCCTAAAAAAAACAGTATATAAAACATGAAGTAATAACTGGCATAGAAGTTTCATACTCACTTAGACAACCCCATAGATGCTTAGACAAATAAAAGGGACTTAGCATGAAACGACTATTGGTTATAGCAGCAGGACTGACAGCGAGTTCAGTGAGTATGGCAGGACCATTTACGTCTTGCCCAAGTGATGCTTACCTAATACAAGGTAAGCCAGCCTCAGTGTATTCCGTTGACTTAGTGACAGGTAACAACAACTTAGAGACAGCAAGTATTGGCTTGGGGCAGTCTGGCTTTAATGCGGCAGGTTTCAGTGAGAATGACGGATACCTATATGGCTACGACAGCACTGGCTCTAGGGTTTTGAGGATGGGCAGTGATTTTCTAGCATCAGAGGTAACTGTTTCAAATTTGCCTAATTACGGTTTCATCGCCGGTGATGTCTATGACGACTATCTCTATTTCTACAACAAAACGAAAGGTATCTTCAAAATTAACTTAGCCCCCTTAGCGTCAAACTCCTCTGCAAGCTTAACCATGCAAACCGTCAAAACTTACAACAGCACCAAAGCCAACCACGCAGATATCGCAATCCACCCAAATAACGGAAAAATTTACGGTATCGACAATAATACCGGTGATTTGTTCGAATACCTTCGCTCGGACGGAGCTAGAACGAATTTAGGCGATACCGGGTTGGGAGTAAATAGCTTTGGTGCACTTTATTTTGACGGTGCCGGCTACCTTTACGCCGCCAGTAATAGTTCCGGTAATATCTACAGAGTCGATTTAACTGACCCGACAAACATAACGAATGTTAACGGTGTTTTTTTTGCAAATGGTCCGGCATCCGGTTCAAATGATGGTGCACGATGCGCTAGTGCAGACGCGGTTCCAACTAACTCTAACATTGATTTTGGTGATGCCCCTGACACTTACAGTACTACGTTGGCGTCAAATGGTCCCCGACATGACATAGATGGTGTGACTTACCTGGGTAGCATCTCTCCTGATGGCGATTCTGGGGCTCTTACAGACGATAATGCCGTTGGTACAGCCGATGAAGATGGCATCGGTTTCGTCGCAGCCCTAGACCCTGGATTAAGTTCAGTTATTGAGGTAACGGCGTCCTCATCTGGTTACTTATCTGCTTGGTTTGATTGGAACCGAGACGGTGACTTTGAGGATGCGGGAGAGCAAGTCTTCACTGACACGCTGCTCAATGCTGGTAGCAACTCTCTACCATTCATCGTCTCTCAGTCTGCTATAGCAGGGGCAAGCTGGAGCCGTTTTCGTTTCAGTCAGCAAACAGGGCTTAGCTACAACGGTGGTTCAACGTCTGGTGAGGTAGAAGACCACCCCATTACCATCACTGCAAATGGCTACGCCGTTGAGTATTTCCCAAGTGTTGACGACTATGCTTCCGTCGCCTTTGAGGACAACTGGCCGTACACGGCAGATTATGACATGAACGACGTCATAGTTGATCTCCAAATTACTGAAACCACATTGGCCACTCATGTTGAAATTATAAAAATTTCAGGGAAGCTGGTGTCCTATGGGGCAACGTATCAAAATGGCTTTGCTATTCGACTGCCAGGCATCACACGAAGCAGCATTGAATCAACGTTGACTACGTTGAAGTTTGATGGTGTTGAACAACCCTCTAACGGCTTAGAAAGCATATCCGATGAAGCAATATTTATCATCGGTGAAGACATGGGTGTGCACGCAAACAATAGTAGCGGCTGTACTTTCTTTAGAACCGAAACGGGCTGTGATACGAGTGCCTCTTTGTTTAGCTTTACCTTAGAGGTCTATTTTACCGAAGGCTCTGATCGCTCATCAATTACCGACATGCCGTACGACCCATTCATATTTGCGACACCAAACACTTATCACGGCGAAGGGCTCCCATTCCACCCAGGCAGAACTTGGGAGGTTCACCTCCCAGGACAAGCACCTACAGAGCAATTTGATACAAGCCTGTATGGTATTGGTGTCGATGCCAGCTTAAACGGTTCAAACAACTACTTTAAAACTGCAACATACCTTCCGTGGGCGCTACTAATAATGGAAGATTGGGAGTGGCCACTTGAATACATTGATATCGTTGACGCTTATCCAGAGTTCCAAGCTTGGGCTGAATCAGGGGGTGTCACAGATGAGAATTGGCACCAATCACCAGTAGCCGGCAAAACCTATAATCTTCCATAGAGAGAAAATA
>NZ_MCYD01001424.1:0-11138 GCF_002876325.1 Vibrio sp. 10N.261.52.A1 | reverse complement strand
AGTATATGGCATTCATAGAAAGTCTTTGAGAAGCGTTGAATCGGTTGATATTGAATTTGATACCGAAACACGCTCGGCGTGCGCTACGGCGTAATGCCAATATTGAAAAGAAAAAGGACGATTAATATCGTCCTTTTTTACTTTTATCGTTTAATCCACGAGTGATAGTGAACGTTGGTTATCGTCCGTATTTTTCAATAATAAAACGCTCAAAATCATCACACATTTGTTCATTCGACTCTTCATTATTCGCTAATTCAGTTGCGCCGTCGACGATCGATATTTTCGCCTTTAAATCTGCGACTTGTGCACGTTCACGAGAAGCCAGTTGTTTGATCTTTTTCTCTTCAATTGCCCATGCTTGATCAGGTGTTAAGTTGCACTCGTCAGCAAGGTATTTGGCATTGAAGCCCTCACCAGTCAGACTCTCTATTGTTCCATTGTGATTTACGCTATTGCCTTTATACCAATAGTGCTTAGCCAATAAAGGGCCGATCTCAGGGTTGTCTGTTAAGTAACCGAACTTGTCAGTGAAGTAAGCTCGCGTTTGATACACCGCCATGTGAGCCAGCAGGTAACCTTGGTATGCGCAAGAGGCTTCGTCTGATAACAGGTGCGGGATCGCCATTAATGGACGTGGGCTGCAATCCAAACCGAGTATGCTTTTTTCGCTACGACGAGCGAGTTCTGTGATCTTCTCAGGCGTAAGATCTTCATCAGCCATCTCATACAGCGCTCGTTCAAAGTAAGGCACCACAAGAATACTGCGCTCTTGGTAGGCTCTGAATGGCTGCTTGCTATCAATCATTGCTTTGATGAGCTCATCAGGCACTGGTTGGCCATCTGCATCGACCGCATACTGTTTTAGCCAATCGGCGTCATTCAACAAGCTGTCACAGAACATGGATTGCGTTTCCGCGTAAGCCATTGAGGTCGGTGCAAACTCTTGAGAGAAGCACGGCGCGTTCATTTTCACGTTAGCAAAGTGGGCTGCATGCCCACCTTCGTGAAACAGTGTGTTGATCCCATCATAGCCACTGCCGACTTGATCGGGCTTAGCGTTACTTGTGAAGTTGACTTGAGCTGGCACCCAAGTGTCTTGGTCATAGAACGAAGGAATAGGCCCGTGACAGAAACCATTAGGGTATTTACCTTTGCGATCTAGCAAATCTAACTTCAAGGTGGCTTGAGAGTATTCGATATTCAGGCGGCCAAAAGACTCAATCCAGCGTCTCAATGACTTTGAGAAAGGGACGTAAGGGTCGAGGTCATTCATCACGTCACCCGCAAAAGAGTAGGTGAAGTTATGGCCTTCGAGGGCGCTTTGACCCTTTTGCGCAGCTAAGTTGGTGAGACTTTTTTGGTGACTATCACGGGTACGAGCCTCAAAGTCGTCCAAAATCGCAAACAGCTGTTCTGTGGTCATCTGCTCAGTTTTTACGACGGAATAATCGAAAAATGTTTTGAACCCCAGAGACTGGGCAAACTTATTACGTTTTTTGATAAGTTCAATAAAGCCGTTCACAAGTAGCCATTGTTCTAGCCCCAATAAGGCTTGGTGTGCTGAACGCCTAACTTGCTCACTACTGTTACTTCTCACGGCTGAACCTAGGACAGGAAGCGAGCCTTCTGTTTCTTGTCCCTCTTCATTTACGTAAGTCATCACGTGGTTTTGTTTTTTCTCAAACAGTTCAGCTTCAAACTTGATGAGGTCTGCTTTGAGCGCTTGTGAATTCTGCGACTCAATAGCATGCGATTTGAACGTAGCTAACCAACCATTGAGCCCGGTTAAGGTGCTCTCTTTTTCTTGAAGGTCTTGAATCTGGTCGAGGGTACTTAGTTGGGCTTCGATAGCCTTTATCTGCTCAGCAGAGCTCAGAAACTCGGTCCACTGAGTTTGAGCGAGGGTTGAGCCATCATGATCGTCACTGATGCCCATGTAGGTATCCCAAAAGAAGTCTTCTTTGGTTTTGTGAGTTGCAAGATACTTGTGATTCAGTTGGTTGAGGTAGTTCGTTGCCGTCATGACATTCCTTGAAAATTAATCAGTAATTTCAACATTATGACACATTCATTGAATGTATTTTGTGACGATAGATATAACTGAATGCAAGTCACAGCATATCGGTTTACTTTACAGCGTATCAATGGTAATTAATTAACTGTTAATGATTTGTTGATTGCTAGTATTTGTGAGAGAGAGTTCGCTGACTTCTCCAGCCTTTTATTGAGTAAATTGATGCTCTCAAGGTCAGCGTTTTTGTAAGGAAGAGGTTTAGGATGGATCCTATTTTATATATCGAAGTTGGCGGGGTAATTTGGCAGGTGTTTCCTGACGGTACTTGGCAGCCATTACCCGCTACGCAAGCGAAGGTCGATGGCGTGCAAGTGGTGAGTATTCAATCTCAAAACTTGGACCAGACTCAACCTCTGACAGAACCACAAATAGAAGCTGTAGAACAACAGTTGGAAAAGGTGGTGACACAGCTTGTAAACAACATTGAAAGCTCGCCAGAACAGTCGAGTGCTTCAAACGACCAACCTAGCGCTAGTGCCTCTTTTATTGCCTATGTCCGATCTACGCTAGACGAAACCCTGGCAGAAGCCGGTTTTGATACTCGACCAACAGAATACTTTGAAGACGACACAACATCGAATGAAGGCAACCTCGACATACTTTTACCGAGTGCTGCATTAACCGTTGATATTTTAGATGGTGGTGATGGGTACGAAAACCAGTTCGAAGTACCTTCAGTTACGATAACTGGTACTGCCGTTGATGTTCGAGACGGGCGTACCGTTCTTCTAACGATCACTGACATTAATGGTAATACGGTAACCACAACGGCAACCACGAGCGATGAAACCTATGTGGTAAACGGCGTTGATCTCTCTTCATTAACAGAGGGTGATCTCAAGGTCGATGCGGTGATTGCTGATGAGTTTGGCAATAGCATTGCAGCTAATGACTCAACAATCAAAGACACCCTAGCCACAATCGATGTCGATTTTGATGGTTTTGGTGATGAGTTTTACAACCAGTTCGAAATTGCCAACGGAGCGCTAGTCGGCACCGTTGCCAATGTTGAAGATGGTCAGACGATAAGTATTTCCATTACTGATAGCCAAGGCCTCACCCAAGAATACACAACGACTGTATCGGGTGGTACATGGACTCTCACCCTTCAAGACTATTCAAGTTTTGCGGAAGGGGAGCTGTCGGTGATTGCTAACACCATCGATATCGCCGGAAACCCAACCACAGCGACGGACACCATTGTCAAAGATACGCTGGCGAGCATCACTGCAAGTGTTGATGATGGCGGCGATGGTGTTCTCAATAGTTTCGAAATCCAATCTGCCAAATTCTTTGGTACGGTACAAAATGTTGAGGATGGCCAAACGGTCAACATCCGAATTTCAGACAGCACCACCAACGTGATCGTTCTAACGGCAACGGTTGTGAATGGTGCTTGGTCTGTCGAAGGTGTCGATTTAACGAGCTTTGCAGATGGCAGTATTTCTATTGAGGCTGACACTATTGATATCGCAGGTAACCCAGCGAATGCAGTAAATAGTGCAGGGGTCATTGTTATTGATACTGTTTCGCCAGTTATTGATATTGATACGTTAGATGGCTTTAGTATTTTGGCATTTCGTAGTGGCCAACTTACCACCATGCAGGGTACAACCAATGTTGCAGAAGGGCTCCCGGTTTACATTGAAGTAAGCGATGGGACTCAGACACTAGTCTCTGAAGGTGTTGTTGACTCTTCGGGTAACTGGCTGGTGGAAAATATTGATATTTCTGCCCTAGATTCATCTGCGGAATGGACGATTGACGCAAAAGTTTTCAATACCGTCGGCAACGAGGCCATCGATGATATGCCGACGATTATTCTTCCTGAATCTGTGGTGTTTTCGGAAAACGTCATCGGTATTTTTGGCGATGAAACACAAACATCCGATATTCGCATCGATTTTGCAGATTTCTCATTTGGTGATGATCAAAGTCTAGCTGAGTCATTAACCTCTCAAGGCTTAACGATCACTGTCGCAGTATCGGCTGACAAGCAAAGCTTGGTTGGAACACGAAGCGATGGCCAAATTGTATTCGATGCTGCTATTTCCGGCAGTAACGTAAACATCAACTTCTATAAGGCGATCGACCAAGAGGCTGGTTTAGATTCAATTCAGACCGCGCTGGTCATTGAAGGTTTACAAACGGATGCCGACGGCACCACAGAACTCGTTATTGGTCATCTGCCTATTGTTATTAAAGATTCGGATCCACTCATTTTTGATGAATCTTATGAAGTTATTGAAGGTGAAGTGGTATCTGGCAATGTACTTAATAACGACATCGATCTTGATACCCAGCTAACTATAAGAAGCGTTGAAGTTGATGGGTCGACACAAACAATATCAGGTAGCGCTCCGGTATCATTTACTCTAGATGAGGGTGTTTTAACCGTCTTTGCAAATGGTCATTGGACATTTGTCGCCAACAGAAACTTAGATCACACCGTAGCTCAAAACATCAGTTTCAACTATGTCGCCGGCGATAGCAGTAATGACTTCGGAAATGGCACCGCGGTTATCGATATTTTTGATGGTGATGCGGGGTTAGTTGTCGATGGGACAACGACCAGTACGGAAGGTGACGTATCTGATGGAGTCCAAACTGTCGTCGGTCAGTTTACTGTTTCCGCAGGTTCAGACAATCCAGATCCCGCCTCGATTGTATTTAATGCCAATACCTTAGTGCAGTTAAATGCCCTGGGCTTGACGACTGGGGATGAGGAGTTTCCTCTAACTTACACGTTAGCCAATGATGGTAAAACGATTACCGCACAAGCAAATGGTGAAACGATATTCACGCTATCGTTGAGCGCAGTTGCCAGTGGGATTGATGTTCTAGCAGATGTCACTTTAGTTTTAGAGCAGCCTATAAACCACCTGATCAGCAACGATTCTATTACTTTACCACTTATTATTGATGGGGAAGATTTAGATGGTACTGCTTTAGAGCAAGGGCAATTTGATTGGATTATCCAGGATGGGGTTGATCCGGTATTAACGTCAACTAGCAATGCTGCTGTGGACGAATCTGATCTTATTAATGGCAGTGTCTCTGATACTGGTATTTTTAATCTCAACGTCGGGAGTGATTTTGTCGAGTCAGTCTTTTTCGATGCTGCAGATCAGCCGCAGTTATTTAGTGGCGGTGTACAGATCATTTATGTGGTCTCTGCGGATGGAAGTGAACTTATTGGCTATGTTGGCTCTGAAAGTGCTGATAATAAAGCATTCACCTTGAGCTTTACCTCTCCTTCTGGTGAGGCGGATACTGATGTTACTTATACTTTTGAACTCTTTAAGGGACTCGACCAAGAAAACATTACAGACGAACTTCCATTTGTTGTTACCGCCAGAGATGATGACAACGATGAAACCAAGTTAACCTTGAATGTATCAGTGACTGATGGCGGCGAGCCAACGATTGGTTCTGGAATGGTTGAATTGAGTGAAATTCCTGTTGCTGATAGTACTCCATCGGGAGTTGGGTCAACAGCAAACGTGAGCTTAGCCGTTACCGCAGGTAATGACCCGCTGGTTTTCTTAGGTTTGGATGTGACCACGGACCAAGCTGTTCTTGATAGTGATGGTGTAGCAGTAACCAGCAATGGTGAAGCGCTGACTTGGCGTGATAACGGTAATGGTACCTTTGATGCGGTTCTTGGTAATGGTGATGCTGTTTTCAGAGTCAAATTACCAGATAGCTTCAGCCTTGAAGCCAATGGTTCAACAAGCGTTGATGTCGTTATAGAGTTATATCAGTCCATTGATCATGGCTCTGGTTCTAAAGATACTGAGCTGACGATTCCTGCTTCTATCGTCACCATTGACTCCGATGGTTCGAGAGACTCGCAAGCGTCTGATATAAAAATCTATGACGGTAAAGATCCTGAAATTTCGGTGACTGGAAGCATCTCAGTTGATGAAGATGGTTTGTTAGGGGATGGTCAGCAAGTTGGAGTAGAAGATAGCAGCCCATCTTTGGGGATTATTGAGGGCTCTGATGATGTTGTCTCTGTCACGGTCAACACCGCAGCATTTGATGCACTAAGCTACACTAGCGCTGGGAAAGCGATCTCCCTTCAAGCTGTTGATTCTGATGGTTGGTATTACGGGCAAGATACTGATGGCAACAACGTCTTTAGAATTCGTTTTAATACTGACGGGACCACTGAGTTTGATCTCTATGCACCGCTCGATCATGCAAATGCTGATGGAGAGAACAATCTAGCTCTTAATTTTGAGTTGGTGGTGAACGATGCGGATGGAGACAGCTCAGATCCTGCTATTTATTCCGTCAACGTAAAAGACGATGTGCCGACTGCTCGAGATGGTTCTATTGAAATGGTTGAGGGTGATAACCTTACTGGGCAATTCTTAACCGAAGAGTTTGCAGGCGCCGACGGTGCAGAAATCATTAGCGTCACTTATCGTAATGTCACTTATACGTTTGATAGCGCAGGTACGCCAATCACGATCGAATTGATTAATGATTATGACAACGAGTCAATTTACGGCCAGTTTACGCTTTCACCTGATGGTAGTTACCAGCTCACTACGAATCCTAATGTAACGACTGATCCAAATGATCCAAAAATCGTTGATGACATTGATTATTTGGTGCGAGATGCGGATGGTGATGAAGTCACCAGTAATGCAGAGCTCGTACTGGACGATAACGAAGGTTTTATTCGTTATGAAGACTCAGAAACCACAGAAGATAACGATGCAATAATTGTCGTTAGTGTTTCAACTGGTGATATTGACCAAAGTGAAACCGTTACCGCTATCGAGTTCTCCGAAGCATCGTTAAATGGCGGTAGTTTGTATCTTGATGGGGTATTGCTTCAAGTTGTTGACGGCAAGGTCACCCTATCTGGAAGCCAGCTGACGATGATTGATAGTCAGTTTACGGGGCCGAACGGGCAGTTAACCTATCGCCCTGCGCTTCATGAATCCAATACTACGTCGACGGTTATATTGGCAATCAATGCCATCATTAGTACCGACACGGTACCAAAAGAGCTCACCGCTGATATTGCTGTTTCTGTTTTGCCTGTAGCTGACGCTCCAGATTGGTCTGATTCGGTTTTCACTTATCAGTCTGTGGAAGATGACGTCGACCCTATCAAGCTTGATATTACCGCTCAACTCGTTGACCAAGATTCGTCGGAAACGCTAACTTATACGATAAGTGGTATTCCAGATGGTCTGAATATCACCTTGAACGGAAATGCCGTTAAAGAGGGTAAGGAGTACACTCAGAATCAAATCGACAAAATGGAAATCAGAGCGGATGGGAACCTTGCTGGTCGATTCGAGTTTGAGATAACTGCGATTGCCACTGAATCCGGAAACTCCTTTGCAGATCCTAACGATAAAACAGCCGAGATTGTTCATACTGTCACTGTGGATATATCGCCAGATGCAGATACCCCGAACTTGTCGGTTAAAGACTATAAAGGGCTTGAAGACGAGCCTATCTATTTAAAAGAGGTGATTGAGGGCTCTCTTACTGACACCGATGGGTCTGAAACACTCAGTTATATTATTGAAGTTCCAGAGGGGTGGTCAATACTCGGGGATGGAACTGCTCTAATCGGATCGAATACTTACTTTGTGCCTGCGAGCGCAATCGAAAGCGGTGTTGCTTATATACAACCCAAAGAAGACATCAGTTCATTTACTGAAGACTTATCGATAAAAGTAACAGCAGTTGCTACAGAGTCGACTGTCGACTCGCTTATTCCGATCAATGGGCAGGCATCAAGCGACACTGAAACCATCAATATATTCCTTAAAGGTGTGGTAGATGAGCCGATCGTTGTAGACGGAGGCAATGCGCACTGGGAATACGATAGCGATACTAAAGTTATCAGCAATCAATCGGTGCTTAATGAAGATGGTTTGATCCGACTGGATTTTGTGGTCCAAACTTCGGACGACGATGTTTCAGAAGAGATCAACATACTGCTGACTAACATCCCTGAAGGCACTTTGCTGGTGGATGCATTGGGAGAGCCAGTATCGCTGACAATTGCGTACATTGATGACATTACAGGGCCAGTCTTCCAAGTTTCTAACTCTCAACTCAATGATTTATACCTCAAGCCAGTACCTGATTTTAGTGGTGAATTAGAGCTCACAGTCATTGCTATCTCAACGGAACCTGATGGTGATTCGGGCGAATTTCCGATGACCTTAAAGGTCGAGCTAGCACCTGTCGTTGATCAAGAAGATGGTCAAGTCGTTAGCACTCAAGGCATCGAAGACAGCCAAATAGGTTTGAACCTAGAGCCATCTGTGAATCAAGATGTGGATGGCAGTGAGTCCTTGACGGGGTATGTCATTGACAGTCTTCCGGCTGATCTGACTCTCTACTTTGACGGTAGTGTGATTGAAGTGCCTGCTTCAGGTTTAGATTTAGAGAGCCTATTAGATAGCACAACGCCAACCCTTTCAGAGCTTTTAAACAGTGGCAGATTATCTGTAACTGCAACCGAAGATTTGAGTGGCACATTCACAATACCAATTACCTATGAAGTGACTGACACCTCGCCAACAGGGGCAACGGATGTAAAAGACATTTCAGGCACAATCAGTGTCACCGTAGATGCGAGAGTTGAATTAGATACTCGTTTAGAGAGTTCCGGGCAAATATACATCAGCGATGATGGCTCACCAGTCAACGTATCGGACGCAGTCACTTTTGTTGATGCTGATATCGATGGCTCAGAGTACTTAGATTACATCTTGATCGACGTGCCTGATGGCTATTCTTTGATTATCGATCACCCTAATGGTGCAGCCCAAGACGGTTCAGGGAACTGGATTATTTCGGCCAATGGGCTGACGAGTGATTCAATTCAAGAACTGGCTCAAGAAATCTTGAGTGGTATGACAATCTCTAGCCCGAATGATACACCGGTTCTAGATATCGTTGTTCGAGCTCGTGTTATTGATGGCGAAGACTCGAAGTACATTAATACTTCATTTCAAATTCAGATCACCGGACATGATGGCGGTGGAGGCTCTTGTGACCCTGTGGGGCCACCTAGCCCAATCCAACCTGATGGCGAGATTAAGACTCCCGAAGGTGAAGATATCGACTTAACGGGTTTACTAAATACCGATGTAGCGAGTGACCCTGATAACGAAATTTCTTTTTATATTCCAGCAGATTCACTACCTGAAGGCGTAGAAATTTCTGGTGATGGTGTGATTGCAGAATACGACGCATCAGCTGAAATTGTTGGTTACTCGATTACTGCTGATGGCTTGTCAAAGTTAACCCTAACCGGGTTGGATGAAGACTTTGCTGGTTGTATCGACTTTACGATAGAGACCATTGAGACCTCGCCATGTAACGGTCAGACCGTCACCACAGAACAGACAATTAGCATTCAAGTTCTGCCTGTTGTTGATGACATTACGGTGGAAGCTGACTCTATGACAATTCAAGAAGATACAGCGACAGACCTTAACCTTGAGCTTGTGTTAGGTGACAGTGTCGAAGACGGTCAGCTAATCACTGGTGAGGGCAACAGTGCGACCGGTAAAGAGACCGTTAACTCTTTAACCATTACGGTATCAAACGGAGGAACTCTATCGGAGAGCCCTTCCGATACAGGTTTGTTGGTTGATAATGGTAACGGTACATGGACGGTTACAGACCCTAGCCGATTGAGTGATGTGTTAGTCACACCTCCTGAACATTACAGTGGTGAGATTACCCTGACTGTGACAGCCAATATTACCGATGAAGCGGATTGTGTTACTGAAACCGATACGCAAGATAAAACCACAGTGGTGACTATCACTGTTGAGCCAGTCGCGGATGAGGCTAATTTGGTCACACAAGACATTATTGGTGATGAAGACACTTATATCTCATTGTCCTCACTCAGTGCAGAACTGATTGACCAAGATGGCTCTGAAAATATGTCTTTGGCACTAAAAGGTGTGCCTGAAGGTGCCGTGGTTGCGATAAAAGTGGGAGACTCTTATGAGTTGGTTCCAAACAACGGTGCAGATGGCGGCACCTTCAATGGAAACCCTACTTATGAGTGGCAATTAGATCCAAGCCAACTTGCAAACTTGGTCATTATGCCGCCAAGAGATTTCAGTGGAGACATGAATTTGGTGCTTGAGGCAATCACTCAAGAAATCGGCACTACTGAAATTCGTTATACCGAATCTGACTTTACCGTAGGGGTGAATCCTATTGGTGATAAGGTGGAATTCTTCGACTTACCTGAACAGATGACAGGCAGTGAAGATGAAGGCATTGTTATTCCACTTGATGCGAATAGTTTCGAGACCAACAGTGATGAATTTTTATTAATTACAGTCACGGTGAATGGGACTTCGGACCCTTCGGGTTTAACTGGGCTTGATAGAATTCGCATTGGTTCTGAAACAAGCTCTTTCACTAATGTTGGCGGCATTATACAAGCTTCGATCCTCGTTAAAGCAAGTTCTGTTGATGAACTTGAGTTCTTTGCTGGCGACGCTTGGGGCAACCTCGATATTACGATCACTGGTCAAACGGTTGACCAAAATACGGTGCTTGGTAATTTGGTCACAGATACTGGCGAACCAAGTTCACAAGATATGACTTTGGTGATTACACCAGAGCCCGATGCGCCGTTGCTAAGCCTTGAATACCCATCAATTGTCGCTGAAGCGAGCGGCACTATTCCTCTTGGTTTAGACCTTTCTCTCGTTAACCCTGCCGATTCTGAGGAGGGTTTTATTATCATCTACGATATTCCTGCAGGTTTAACTTTCTCGCATGGTTCTATGGTCGATGGTCAGTATGTCGTGGAATTAGCGGATGTGCCTAATCTAGCGATTACCGGCGGCTACAACAGTGGTGATCAATTTGATCTAACGATTGAGCCATCAGCAGAAATCGGCAATAACCAAGCGGTTGGGCTCCCACAAACCGTATCGGTTGAGTTTGTGGCTGAAGGGGACTCTACGATTACCGCAACAGACGACAATGATTTGCTAATTGGTGGTACGGGCTCGGATAGTTTTGTATTTGAATCTTCAGG
>NZ_MCYD01001423.1:0-3816 GCF_002876325.1 Vibrio sp. 10N.261.52.A1 | reverse complement strand
CTAAAAGCGTTTTACTCTTTGTTGAGGGGGATTTGCTTAGAATGACTAGGCTACTTCTCCCTCGCCGCGATTAAAACGCTTTTATTTCGAACAAAATTTAACCACGAAAGGTCAACACGCCCTACAAAGCTGTAAACGAGTTTGGTAGGAGAACAACATGGAGAGTTCAGCTATGTTAAGCAACCCAGCGACAGATGTTATTTTGCATGCCTTTGACTGGTGCTACGCTGACGTAATGAAGAACGCCCCACTGATCCAAGAGTTGGGTTATAAATCAGTTTTAGTTTCACCAGCGATGAAGTCGTTACGCGGCCCTAAGGGCGCTGATAGAGCGTCTGGCACTCAATGGTGGCAACGTTA
Source organism: Vibrio sp. 10N.261.52.A1 (assembly GCF_002876325.1). Lineage (NCBI taxonomy): Bacteria > Pseudomonadati > Pseudomonadota > Gammaproteobacteria > Vibrionales > Vibrionaceae > Vibrio > Vibrio sp. 10N.261.52.A1. The sequence continues at coordinate 3,456 of NZ_MCYD01001423.1, read as the reverse complement.
TCAGCCACAAGATTATCGTGTGATTGATAATCAGTTGGGTGACACACACGATTTTAAAGCGATGGTAGACACGTTAAAGCAACATGGGCTGCGTACCTATGTGGACGTGGTGTTCAACCACATGGCAAACGAGTCTGACATCCGTAGTGATCTGACCTATCCAAATGAACAAGATATGGCGTCTTACCAAAAAGACCCTGAATACTATGAATCAATTCGTTTGTTTGGTGATCTGTCTAAACCACTTTTTGATGAAAATGACTTTGTAGAAGCGTTCGGCATCAAAAACTGGAAAGATACGTGGGAAGTTCAAAACGGACGTATCACTGGGGGAGCTAGTGATCCGGGCCTACCAACTCTGCTCGACAACGACAATGTGGTCGCGCAGCAGCGGGCGTATTTAAAAGCTCTGAAAGCGATTGGTGTGAAAGGTTTTCGTATTGATGCAGCAAAACACATGACACTGTCACATCTTAGAAAAGTGTGGACGGATGATATCTGTGAAGAAATGCATATCTTTGGTGAAATTATCACTGATGGTGGCGCGACGGAGGAAGAGTACCAACTATTTCTCGAACCCTACCTAAAGCACACTCGTTTAGGCGCTTATGACTTTCCATTGTTTAATACTATCTATAAAGCGTTTGAAGAGCAGGGCAGTTTTAAATCTTTGATTAACCCGTACTGTTTTGGGCAAGCTTTGTCGAACATGAGAGCGATAACCTTTGCAGTAACCCATGACATTCCAAACAACGAGGTGTTTTTGGAGCATGTAATGGATGAAGTGGACGAGCGTTTGGCTCATGCCTTCATTCTTGGTCGAGATGGCGGTGTACCACTGGTTTACAGTGAATTAAGCACAAGTGGTATCCTGGATCAGAATGGTCAGCCTCGTTGGCTCAATGATTGGCAAGCGCCTTACATGAAAAGCATGATTCAATTCCACAATCATGTTCATGGTGAAGCGATGCGTGTGGTTGAAGCAAATGATGATTTGATGGTGTTTGTTCGTGGAGACAAAGGCATTGTTGTGATCAACAAGTCGAAGCGCAGTAAAACGGCTTCGCTGACTTGGACTGGGCCTGTAACGGATTTATTGTCCGGTGAAGTGATTGAGTGTGTAGATAACACCGTTAAGATCAAGGTTGAACCTCATCAATGCATGATGTTGATAACCAACTAATCTGAGCCTCATAAAGATCAATAGATCAGCCAGAAGATGAAAAGACCAAAAGAAAGGCCCGCATACTCGAGTGAGTAGCGGGCCTTTTTAATTTGAAGCTAAGAACCTAGTTCCTAGCAGCCAAAAGTAACTATACCGTAAACTTATTCAATAGCTCGTCTTGCTGGCGAACATTGTCGGTTTGTACTTGCATCGCGGTATTCGCTTCTTGAGCAGCAGTCGACACTTGTGTTGAAAGGTCTTTGATCTTAACTGTGTTGTTATTGATCTCTTCCGCTACTAAGCTCTGCTCTTCTGCTGCTGAAGCAATTTGAATGTTCATATCAGAGATACGCTGAATCGCGTCACGGATACGGTCCAGTGAAGAGTTTGCTTGCTGAGCACGTTCAACGGCATCGGTGGCAGTATCTTTACTTTGATTCATCGCGTTAGATACTGAGCTAGCACCGGCTTGTAGCTGTTCAATCATGTTACGGATTTCAGTTGTCGACTCTTGAGTACGCTGCGCTAGAGTTCGAACTTCATCGGCTACGACTGCGAAACCACGACCAGACTCACCCGCACGTGCTGCTTCAATTGCCGCGTTCAGTGCCAGTAGATTGGTTTGGTCAGCAATATCGTTGATAACTTTAAGAATCGTCTCAATGTTAGCTGTTGCTGATTCTAGAACTTGTACTTCAGCGACTGCTTGGTCGATACGCTCAGATAGGTTATCAATCGCTTGAGTGGTTTCACTTACTACAGAAGTACCGTCTAGTGTTGCGTCGTCGGCTTCACGAGCTGCTGCCGCTGCGCCTTGAGCATTGTTGGCTACTTCTGTTGCCGTTACTGCCATTTCGTTCATTGCGGTCGCTAGCTGTTCTAGCTCTTGCAGTTGCGTGTTCATCGCGCTTGCTGATTCTCCAGCACCTTTTACTGTGATTTCAGTACCACGTTTAATCTCCACACCAATCGCTTTCGATTGAATGATTTGATTTTGTAGGTTTTCAGTAAAGGTATTGAAGCCTCTAGCTAGGTCAGAGAACTCTTTATCTGTATTGGTATCCAGACGCTTAGTTAGGTCACCTTGGCCACTAGCCACGTCTTGAATCGCTTGGTTAAGAGCATCGAGTGGACGCATTAGCACACGAATCAGAACCGTGAGTGCAACGATACTAAGAATCACAGCGATCAAAGAATAGATCATTGAGCTGTTTTTCAAGTCTTCGACCGTTTGGTAAGCGATCTCTTCATCAAGGATGGCACCAATGTACCAATCTTCACTTGGGATATGAGTGAAGTTAACTAGGAACATTTTACCGTCGACTTCGATCTCTTGAGAGCCTTCGCGAATGGTTGCTTGTGGCATGTAGCTTGAAAGCTTTTCGCCGTTATTCTCAGCGTTTGGATGGGCAATCGTTGTGCCATCAGCAGTCACAAGGAATAGGTAACCGGCATCGAATAGGTTTACTTGGTTAACCAAGGTTGCCAGGTTTGTAAGCTCCAAATCGTAGAACATACCTGCTGTGAAGCGTCCGTTATCTTTAACTGGTGTACCAACCGAAATAATTACTTTTTTGCTTGATGCGTCCACATAAGGAGCGGTAACAACTAAACTGTTTTGGGATTTAGCATCAATATACCAAGGGCGAATTCGAGGGTCGTAATCCGGACCTGCTTCCCAACCGTCGTCATTCTCGATAACGAAACCGTTTGCTTCATAACCAAAACCAACCGCTAGAAAGCTGTTTTTCAGTTTTGGTTTTTCTAGAATAGTTTTAACGTAGGTGCGGTCTTGAGGGTTTATCTCGATGACTTCAGTCGTCGATTGCGCCAATGCTTTTTTGGCGTTCATTTCTGATACTACGGTGTTTTTTACACCAGATACCATTTCTTCTAGGCTCGCATTAACGTTGTTTTGTACAGCACTTCTCACAGTGTAAAGTTGTTGTATTGAAAGCAATGATACTGTCACTAGCAGCAAGGCTGATGATGCAGCAACCACCTTATGGCTAAATTTCATTGAATTTTCCCCTTCTCACAGGCTTTGCGAAGACTAAAGTTAATTGTGTTTTTGTATTTATATGTATCGACAGGATGGAAAGTTACTTGAATGTAAATTCACAAAATAGACTACAAAAATACAACAATCTAAACAATACAAAATTCACTAAATCACATATTTGTTACTTTTAGTAATTGCTTCAATGAGTTGAAGAATAAGCAAACTGGGTGTTTAAGATGAAATTAAAAATGTATTAATTTTGCACTTATGCGTTTGGTTTTCTATATAC
>NZ_MCYD01001422.1:0-296 GCF_002876325.1 Vibrio sp. 10N.261.52.A1 | reverse complement strand
ATATGAGGCATTACCGGTATACCTCTTTGAATTAGAAACTCCACTGTTTCGAGCATTTCGGGGCCACCTTCGACTTTGATACCTTGGGCTCCTGTCTGGGCCATAACTTCGGCTGCATTTTTATACGCCAATTCTTTCGATTCCTGGTAGCTGCCAAAGGGCATATCTACTATTACGCAAGATGTTTCGGCGCCACGGACTACGGCTGAACCGTGGGAAATCATCATTTCTATGGTAACTGGTAACGTAGAGTCAAACCCATAAGCCACCATGCCTAGCGAGTCACCAACAATAAT
>NZ_MCYD01001421.1:2191-2464 GCF_002876325.1 Vibrio sp. 10N.261.52.A1 | reverse complement strand
GTTTTTTATGGTGATGATATTGTTGTATGAAAAAGTATGACGAAGTTGGTCATAGACACGGGTCGCGTCAGCAACTAATGTCGGTTGAGCGGCTTTTAAAGCAAGGGCTTGAAGTCTTCGGCGCTTGTTGTTTTTTAAATGCCATGCGTCGTGCTCTGTATGGATTCGGGTTGGGACCCCCGAAATTCTCGCGGCATATCCAGCGTAGAGCAATGGACCAATGTGATGCGTATGGACGACGTCCGGGCGTATGGCTTTAAAAGCCTTAATGAG
>NZ_MCYD01001421.1:0-1410 GCF_002876325.1 Vibrio sp. 10N.261.52.A1 | reverse complement strand
TAAAAGCCTTAATGAGTTTGACGATGACGCCGATTTGAACGCCCGGTGCTTTATCTAAAAACACGATCTGGTTTTGATACGGTTGTAGTTTCGGCCAATTTTTTATCGCTTCATCTTTGGTTCCTTCTAAGCTAACGATTAGTACTTGGTCGAGTGGCTTTGCAAGACGTAACAAGTCGAGAGTGAGTGTTTCTAAACCTCCTGGCGCTAGGTGCTGAACCACATGTATGACTTTCTTACGTTGGTTCGTATTTGGCTTTTCCATAATGCGGCTCCTTGCACTGACGTTTTAAGTCTTTTTGCTAAACATATTTGTTGTTATGACTGCAACGTTGCACGTGCCGTGCCAGAAAATAAATTAAGTTTAATCAATGGCTTAATTTGATTTGGTGTCTGTTGATTTTACATTCTCAAAATAGGAATCAAAAGACAATCGACAGCGAGAGGAATTGGCTCAAATCTCCAATGGAACAACAATGGTGTTTATCGCTAAAAAAAGATCACCAACATCAGGTTGGTGCTCGTTTCGTTAATAGTGAGCCCTTAGTTCATTTTCGGGATTACCGTTAAAACCGAAACGCCCATGATCGCTTCAATATCACTTTTTCGTTTGATCGATGAGTCAAACAATTCGAACAGTATCGCTAACCCCGCACCCAAGCCAATGCCTGCGATCAGACCTGCTAGGATGAATATGAAGGTCGGCATATTCGATTTAATACTCGGGGTGTAAGGTAAGTCGATAATCTTCACACGTTTATTTTCTTCGAACACACCTAGAGAGCCAGTTAACTGAGCCATCTCATAACGTTCATTAAGTTCATCGAATAGTTGTCGCTTAACTTCTACATCACGCTGCAAACGGTACATCTCTTTTGCGTTGTCACCGAAGTTGTTTGCCTTGTGTTCCAATTCAAAAATCATGGTTTTAAGGCTTTTTGTCTCTTCTTTTAATGACTCATAGCGCCCCCGAACAAGTTGAAGGTTATGAAGTTGAGTCACTAAAAGAGGTTGCGTGTCGGAGAGTTTGTCTCGTGAAGTGCTACTCGCAATATCCCACAATTGGTCGCTGTTCATTCCGGGTTGCTTCTGTGCGAGCAGTGTTTTTCTTTCGTTCTCAAGACGTTCCAATTCCAGGACCTTTGCCTGTACAGCACTGTGTTTATTGGTGTACTTTGCTTTTAGTAAGGTTAACGAACTTTGTGTGTCAATAATCTGATCTTCTAATCGGCCGATAACAGGATTGGTTTTTGATAGTTGTTGGTCAATCGACCCTAGGCTTTTTTCAACACCTGATAACTCGGCTTGTTTCTCGGCTAGGGTTTGCTTTAATGAAGCCAATCGATTCAAGCTTTGGCTTTGAACCTCAGGAGTTGAGTGTACATTTTCATTAATATATCTCGCTAACTC
>NZ_MCYD01001420.1:0-546 GCF_002876325.1 Vibrio sp. 10N.261.52.A1 | reverse complement strand
ATCACCTTGCCATGATTGTTGGCTCCAGAGCGTTGGGCCATGTCGGTAAGTAAAGATAGGCTTATCTGAGATGATGGAAAACTCCGTAATGTTTGGTGTCATATCGACGGCTTTTAATTGGAAATTGATCAACACATTGGACGGATCGGCCAAGAACAGGGCACTTTTGATATCGGCCGCTTTATCCATCATTGTCCAAACGTCAGGTGTAATCGACAATCCAGTCCCCGGAAGTAAGCCCGGTAAATAGGGCGCTTCATCACTGTTCTTGATAAAGCCATTGAGGCGAGTTTGGTGGAACTTATCGACGATTCCATTGGTCACGAAGAAGGCTTTAACGTCGGCGACACTCACGTCAGATTTTGATTTTCGATTGAACGGATAAAACGAAGCTAAACGTTGTTGATAAGGCTGATAGATCTCGTTCGACCAAGCTGTATTCAGGTAGTCATGAGCCAGTGACATTACGGTTTCATTACTTTGATGAACCACTTTGTTCACCAGTTCTTCTGCGACTTCTAGGTGATTGCTGGATAAGCTCGCGAG
>NZ_MCYD01001419.1:0-2945 GCF_002876325.1 Vibrio sp. 10N.261.52.A1 | reverse complement strand
ATTAAATCAGCGGCTGCTTTGGCTTTCAGCCATTGGTCTTTGGCCGCTTGGATTTGCTGAGTACGTGCGCCATTTTCTGCTTCTTGAGCCAGAGCTCCAGCCGCTTTTTCACCAGCTTTAGCTTGTTCTAACTTTGCATCAATTTCCGGGCTCAGAAGAGAAAAGATCAACTCACCTTTCTCAACAGAGTCGCCTTTGCGTACAAATACTTCGTCAATTCGGCCGGGTACTTTCGAAGAGATGCTGTACTGCTGAGCATCGATTTGGCCTTGAAGCTTAATGGGTTGGGGTTGGTACGCTTGGTAAAAACTGTATCCGACCCAGCCAACAATGCCGATACCAACTATAGATAGAAGAAGAGGCTTAATAGGTTTCATGAATTATCCTTTTGACTGGCTAGCGGTGTCTGTTTTTGAGTCGAAATCAGACGTAACAGAAGAAGTTAAGTAACTCGAGTAAGCGTTCATTTCGCTGGTTAGCGCTAAAAGCTTGTTGAGAGAGATAAGGTATTTGAATCGCGCAGCAGATTGCTGTGTTTTGATGCTCGCAAGGTATAACTCTGCATCAACCACTTCTAACGAGTTAGAAAGCCCTTGAGTGAATGCTTTTTTACGAAGTAGTAGATTTTCTTGAGCTAATGACAAGCTAGAATTAAGGCCTTGAACCTCTTCAATCGCTTGGTTTGCTTCAAGATAGGTCTTTTGTACCAATACGGTTAAGTCTTGTTTGGCTTGTGACTTTAGGAATTTAATTTGAGATACCGCACTATGCGCAGCAGCCACTTTGTCTGAACGACCTGAGGTGTCGAGTAGCGGTACGTTGACACCAATGCCTACTAACCAGTCTGGCTTCATTTCACTGGCGAGTGAATCGTCTTCATAGAGGCTGTAATCCCCGTAAAGATAAACCTCTGGGTAATATTTGCCTTTTTCAGCTTTGATTAAACTGCTCGCTTGTTTCTCTTTCGCATCCAGAATCTTAAGACCAGGGTAGGTCATGAGTGTTTGATCAATGAACACATCCATATGGGGCAGGTTTTTGTTGATAAACAGTTGCTCTGAAGGTTCAACGCTTTGGCTTTGACCTAGAATTTGGGTAAGGGCTAATTGAGCAATCTTAAGATCATTTTCAGCTTTAGTGCGTTCAACTACTGCCTTATCTAGAGAGGCGTCCGCTTGCAGGCGTTCTACTCGTGCAATTTGCCCTTGCTGTTCCATCTTGATGGCAAAATCACGATGTTGAGTTAGGCCTGCTTCTACGGCTTGGCGAGTTTTCACCACATCTTCCGCTAAGATCACTGAGAAGTAATATTTGCTTAAGTCTTCGTAACGAGCCTGTTTTTCCATTAGCAGTTGGCTTTGCGCTTCTTCGCTTTTACCTTCAGCTGCGGTTTGTGCTGCGGTAATTCGACCACCTGTAAAAATTGGCCACACTGCGCGAATAGAAGAGCTGAAGATATCTTGCTCGGTAATCGTTGAGGTAATGCCACCCACTAATGGGCGTAAAATAGCGGATACGATAGGATCAACACCACTTAAGCTATCGGCAAACTGCTCGCCATTGATAGTGACATCGTTATCAAGGTGAGTGTAGTTTGCGCCTAGCGTCACTGAAGGCAGGTTAAGGCTTCCGGTTGCATTTTGAAGGTGTTGATAACGCTCAACGTTAGCTTGTTGAGCCGCAAGAGAGTTGTTGTTCTCTTGGAGTATTTGCCACGCCTCAGAAAAAGTGAGCGGGGCAGCATAGCTTGGCGAACTGATAGTACTGATAAGAATACTGGCAATCGCAAGGCATCGGAATGTCGGTTTGGTCATCTGCATTAATTACCAAATTAGAGTATTAGCTCTAATGTTAACAGGGGGATCATCATTTGTCTTGAACAGATTACCTCATATGAGCAAATAGCATAATCATTCGTTAACATAATGTGAATGCTATTAAGGATTTAGCGTCCATAGACAAAGAAACGAAAAGAGCACGACGAATCGTGCTCATTAAGTTCAGTATAGAAGAAGTTACTACAAATGGACTGGTGCTATTTAAAGCTTGGGCAATGGTGATCGGCACGCCACACCAATTGTTTTGAACCTTGCATGGTTTGTAATAAATCTCTACCTGACATTTGCGGGAAAGCTAACAACACTTTTAGATCGAGCGGGGATGTCTCGTTCTTCTCATATGCTCTGACATGAGTAAAAGTAGATTGTAAGTTTTTGAACAGCATAGCCTTTGTAAGGCAGATTCCAAAAGTATCGCGTTTCATTGCCTGGTTTCCTTTTCAACAATGTTAATACGTTATGTTTTTTATCCTGTTTCTGTCGGACGTTGCCACTGATCGAAACTTCCTGCTCATCAATGCTTTATTCTTGGGTGCTGCTTTTGTCAGTCACCTCTTCGTTGTCTGGCCTGCCGAGTGTGAAATAGCGAGATGAATAGGGGAGAATACTTAATCCGTTTGTTCATCATTCGTAACGGCGAGCACGCAACTTTTATTTATCGATACGTCCAGTGGGTGAAGAGTTGTTGCCTTTCTGTAAACCAAAATTCCGGTTTAAAGCGTTGTCTTAAAATTGCAACGTATAGCTTGGCAATAATAAACTCCTTCATATGCAACCATTATAATTGTATTTATTTTAAACAACCTAAAAAACACCTAAAAGCTTAGTGATCTAGCTCAATATTTATGCGATTTTTTGGGTTTTTCAACTAATCCGTTCTAAAAACGAACGATTTATCGAGGCGAGCAACGTAAAGGAATATCAATTAATAATCTGGTTAATTATTTAGTTGAGCAATAGTCACAAATTCGTATAGGCGTAAAGGTGCTCTGGTTAACTTAGTGTTAACATGGCCTGCTGAGCACTAGGGACGGGTTTATATGAGATGGAGTAGTATCAGCTTCCGAAAAAGGTTGCTGATTATCATGACGGTAACTGGCCTTGTTG
>NZ_MCYD01001418.1:0-4874 GCF_002876325.1 Vibrio sp. 10N.261.52.A1 | reverse complement strand
CATCGAAACGTTTCGATGAGGCGTTTTTTGGTGATCTCAATCACCGTGATTGATTGCATAAATTCGCGGGAAGTAGGGGGCTAGGTTCGTTTTTGTGGAGCCCGAACGTTGGCAAAACTAGGAACAGGTTTACTCGATGTGTGGCTTTACCGTTGGCTCGAATAGGGCAAAGCCTAAACGAGTTCACCTTCTTTTATTGATAGAGCGTAACCAAACTTGGTGACTGTGAGAATTTGGATATGAGGCGTTCTTAAGCGAGCGAATACGTTACGCAGGTTATAAATAACGTTAGCTAGGGCGTGAGGTGATGAGAGCTCTCCCTCCCAGCACTCATCAATAATATGTTCTTTAGTGATTGGCTCTCCTACGTTCTCTACTAGTAGACAGAGCACAGCCAATAACTGGGGGCGTAATGCAATACGGTTACCTTGCTGATTGGTAATCGTTCGAGAGTTGGTATCAATGAGTAGGCCGCTGAAGTTTATGGTGTGGTTCATCGTATTTATGTTCATTTGTTCGAATAGAAAAGATTGGTTTATGACTTGTTGTGCATCGAAAGTGAGCAATCGAAGCGCGCGGATTATGCAAAATCAGACCTCTCTTGAAAGTAAGCGCACGTAAGCCACGCGAGAAAAAATATAAAAAACCGTTGGTTTGAAAATGGATGTGGGATTTTTCGCGAAAAGTGAAGATGTTTTATTTCTTTGTTATTCAGTTGGTTATTTGTTTTTACTGATTGAGTTGTTCGAAGTTACTAAGTGATTATATTTTTATTTATTTTTTTGTTTTCTGTGAGCGTAATCTGCTCGCCAATTCGACGGGGTGTCGGATAACTCCGTACTAGATTCTTGCTACTTAGGCGCAACATACAACTTCTAAGTTTCACACTTTGTTAAACGGTAAATCGATTTCGAAATGGGGCGTCGGTTGGCTCAACCCGTTTGGCTAAAGTGGAAAGCTGCCGCAATAGTCGGCAGCTTTTTTATACATTGACCAACGCGAAATTAAAGCTGTTGGCTTAAAGACTCAAGGTAACATGAAGATGAATAAATCTATATTAAGTGCAGTATTGCTTCTGTCGTCATTTACAATTCATACGGCATCAGCCTCGGTATTGGATAGCGGCTTTTATCTAGGTGGCGCAATAGGTTCGTCAGACATTGATGATGACGGCTTAGTATCTAAAAGTAATTCAGCTAAAACAGCGACATTTGAAGCGAAAGATAACGCTTATCGTATTATGGCTGGCTATAAGTTTAATCGTATTGCTTCTATTGAGGCTCAATACACAGATTACGGTGACGTAGTCGCACACAACGCGAAAGTAAACTTTGCTCGCTCTTACAATTTCAGTTGGGCACCAAAGGTTATTTCTTTGAGCGCAAATCTTGGTTACACGTTCGATAACGGATTACGTCCTTTTGGTGTAGTTGGTTTGTCTAGCACCGACTTAGATTCTAAGGAGGGAAGATACAGTCTTTCTCAGCTCAAGTCTGATGCAGATACCGGGGCTCGTGTGGGCTTTGGCTTAGAGTACACACCGCCAAAAGCACTGGCTTTCACTATGCGTTTAGGATATGAAGCAGATGTGTTTGATGCTGAAATTAACGAGGCAAGGTTGGGAACAAACAAGACTTATAAAAAGACAGTGATCTTGGACTCTTTCTACTTAGGCGCGATGTACACCTTTTAATATTTTTCGTTTTGCCCAAGAACAGGTCCATTTCTAAATGGGGCGTCGGTTGGCTAAACCCGCTTGGCTAGGCTAAAAAGCCGCAGTGTTTGACTGCGGCTTTTCTATGTCTAACTTAGGCCTCGCGGATATGAGCGGTGACGGAAACGACAGCGTGATCGGTACTGAATTGGTCGTGTTCGAAGCTTGGGTTAATCAGGTGATGATCGAGCACGGTGTAGTGTGATATTTCCATCAAACTTGAGGAGTTCTGGCAGTCAAATTCGTTCGACATCAATATGTAGTCCAAGACTGAGCCTGATGCGCCGTAATAGTGAGTTGGTTTACGTTGTTCGAGCAAGTCTTCTTCGTGTAATTGATGGTAGAGATCCCAACTGTCTCTCAATCTAAAGTGTGAAAGCCAATGTTGGCTGGTTTCATCTCGATTCAACGAATAGCTCAACAGCCCTCTGAACTCATCGTTAAATAGGGGCTTGTTAAAGTCGCCCATCAACACAACGGGTTGGTCGGTGAGATAGCGTTGATTGGTAATGTATTGGTGTAGCAATTGAGCTTCTAGGCCGCGTTGAACACTCGATAGCCAAGAACCTAGTTGTTCCTGGTGAAGTTTAATCAGTGTATCGCTTTGTAGCTTTTGCTCTGCTGAACTGTCGCTGGTTTTTATCGGCTCGACTTTGGGCTCTGTTGGGCGTTGTGACTTAAAGTGCACGACATAACAATCGGTTGAGCCTAAGTGAGGTAATTCAATGGTGGCGTGAACAGGTGTTCGGTTGAATGAAAAATTGTCACCAAGGTTAAAGGCGGCAAGTAAGCTCGAATCCGGTGTGACTGGCTGAACACTTTCAATCGGGTAACGGGAAGCAATGCCCACTACAGGGCAGGTGTATAGGTAATCATCTTCGACGTGTGCGCTATCGACCACAGCAAAGTAGGGGTAACCGAGCTCATTCATTAGCTGTTCTATAGATTCTGGGCTAAAGATCTCTTGGAAGCCGATCACATCGCAATCTGTTGAGCGAATCGCCTCAGCAATCCAATGTTGTTTCTTCTGCCATTCGTCGAAGCTGTAGATGTTCTCAAAATCATAATAAGCGTTCGGTGGCTCAAGGTAGTTCAAAAGGTTGAACGTTGAGAAGGTTACTTGGTTTGGTTTGTTCAAGGTTGAATCCTATTGAAATTGCTCCTTTAAGGATATCTAAAATATGGAGATATTGTTCGGATTTAGTCAGTTATTTTCATTTGATCTAGCGAAGGTCGCCGCTTTCTGCTTAGATTCTCCCCATTCGATACGGTTAAGGTGTCGTGTTTAATTTTCTCTACGATCAATCGGTCGTTTTCTAATGGTTTCACTATGAAAAAATATACCTCTCTCGCTCTTGTATTGTTGAGCACCTTTTTCTCTACATCGTCATTGAGTCAATCCCTTACGCCTGAATCGATTGAGCAAATTGAATCTCGTGTTTCGGCACGTATTGGTGTGGCTGTCTATGATTCGGCGACCAAGAAAGCGTGGAGCTACAAGGGCGACGAACGTTTCCCGATGATGAGTACCTTCAAAACTCTGGCTTGTGCGAACCTTCTTTATGATGCTGAAAACAAAGGGCTGGATTTGGATTCACAGGTCAATATTAAGTCTGAAGACCTCATTGTTTGGTCTCCGGTGACTAAAGAGCTAGTCGATAAAGGTATTTCACTTAGAGATGCGTGTAGCGCAACCATGACGATGAGTGACAATACCGCGGCAAATATTGTGTTAGGTGGAATAGATGGGCCCAATGGCTTAACTCAGTTCCTGCGTTCTATTGGAGACAGCAATACTCGTCTTGACCATTTAGAGCCAGAATTGAATCATGCTCGACCAGATGATGCGCGCGATACCACAACACCAAAAAGCATTGTGATGACGTTGAATAAGTTGATGTATGGCGATACGTTGTCACAAGCGTCCAAATCGACGTTAAAAGGCTGGATGATGGGCAATAAAGTGTCTGACGGAATGTTTCGTTCTATCTTGCCTAGTGGTTGGAATATTGCGGATAGATCAGGGGCGGGCGCTTATGGTTCTCGCGCAATTACGGCTATCGTGTGGAGTGAACATAGAGCTCCGTTGATCATCAGCGTCGCTCTTACAGAAACTGAATTCACTCTCCAACAACGTGACAAGGTGATCAACGAAGTGGGTCAACTTATCTTTGACGCGTATCTGGTGCAGTAGTTAATAGTACAGTAATCCTACACAATCACGTGCTAGCCACAGGTTCAGCCATAGCGCTAGCGCGTGATATTTCTTAGAACAGTCCCGAGTAATTTGTAAATAAAGCGTAAGACTTATGGTGCTGATGGTTTTATTAGTTATTACATGATGTTAGATTTGATTCTATACTTGTTTTAACGGCATGCATTCAAAGCCGACAAATCAAGCTGAATATTGAATTCATGACATTTGAAGGGAGAGTCAAATGGGAACAGATCTTCGACGCAAGGCCTCGCAGCGCACTCAGTTTTTCAGGTTAAAGTTAGCCTCATGTGCAGTTATGCTGCCGCTTATTGCTCTACAACCCTCCATTACTTACGCATCCGATACCGAATCCACTCCCGCCGTCACCGTTATTGAAACCACACAACTGGTTGGTTTTGGTGAAGCAAAATACCCAGCCGATTTTACTCACTTCGATTACGTTAACCCGAATGCGCCTAAATTCGGCAAAGTGACCTACGGCAGCATTGGTACCTACGATAGCTTTAATCGATTCGGTTCACGCGGCGTTGCCGCCAGCTATTCCGGTGAAATTTACGATACCTTGATGTTTTCACCGAGTGATGAAATTGATGCTTACTATCCATTGATTGCTTCTAAAGTTCGTTATGCGAGTGATTTCTCTTGGATGGAAATCGATATCAACCCGAATGCTAAATTCCATGATGGGCAACCTATTACGGCCCATGATGTGGCGTTTACCTTCATGAAGTTTTCGACAGAAGGTGTGCCTCAATACCGTGTGTATTACAAAGACATCGAATCCGTTACCGCGGTTTCTGATTTGGTTGTTCGTATCGAGATGAATAATCCGAACCGTGAGAAGTTGTTTAGCTTTGCGCAAAGCACTCGCGTGTTACCGAAGCATTTCTGGAAAGACAGAAAACTCTCTGAGCCGCTAAGTGAACCGCCAGTCGGCAGCGG
>NZ_MCYD01001417.1:0-5144 GCF_002876325.1 Vibrio sp. 10N.261.52.A1 | reverse complement strand
AGCCAACATGGTGCTCGCTACCACTGTTATGCGAGAGTTCCACCGCGTGAATTGGTTCGGTTTTTTAAAATCTCGCTGGAACGATAAGCTTCAAGGCGCGGTTATCAATCTGCCTACGAACCACTATTTTGATAGTTACCTACAAAAGCCAGTCACCGACATTAGTTTGTTTGGACAGTTATCTAACTTCTATGCGCAAAGTGGCTTCATTCCACTCGCTAAAAGCCCATTAACTGACAAGTTCTACTTCAATGGCAACAATTCAATTTGGCAATGTGGGCAAAGTGACAACGACAAAGTTCTTACTCAGATTCAAACTACACTGATGTCCTGCCGAATCGCGCATTACTTAAAAGTTCAAGTAAGAGAAATGATCGGCAGCTTCAATAACGCGACAGAGTGTGAACTGTTCTTAACACACTGGATAGAAAAATTCTCAAGCAACGTGTCGTTTGCCAACGAAGAAACTCTGTCGAAATACCCGTTAAGCTTTGCCAAAGTGAGTGTCACAGAGTCGAGCTCTCAATCTGGCAGCTTCGCTTGTACTTTGCGCATTGTGCCTCAATACCAGTTTGACTATTTCAGTGGTGAAGTGGTGTTAACTACCGACCTAAATGAGGTGGCGTAATGAGCTTCTGGACCACCTTTGTTAGCGATTCTAAGCCATACCAAGATGCTGAGATAGAGGACATCAAATTCCATCTAACCAAGCTGTTAGAGGCGGAAGCCTCGCTAACTGACATTGACAACAGGTTAGTTGAAGTAAACCGTTCAAATTTGAAGTTTGGTATCGAAGATATTCAGTTACTCAGTGCAACACTAGAAAAAACACAACTCACGCTAAGAATCGAAAATTGGATTAAAAGCTTTGAGCCACGCTTACACAACATTTCTGTCGAGCTTGGCGAGCGAAAAGAAGGCGATAACTCATTGTCGTTCAACATCATCGCCAAAGTAAAAACCAGCCATGGCGAACAAGACCTTATCTTTGATTCAAAAATCGCATTAAGCGACTTAACGACCTCTCTGGAAGAAGATAACTATGACTGAACCTATTATGCGGTACTTTGAGCAAGAGCTGGCGTTTGTTCGCCGTTCATTGGGACAGTTTGGTCAGGAGTATCCTACACACGCTGAAAAGCTCAATATTCATCAGGGTAAAATCGAAGACCCAAGCATGGCTCGTCTACTTGACGGTGTTGCCCTTTTGAATGCAAAAGTCGAAAAGAAACTCTCGGAGCAGTTACCAGAAGTCATCGAAGGGATTCTGGGTGTTTTGTACCCTTCGTACATTCAAACCGTACCGAGCGTTGCGTACCTTGAGCTGCTAGCCGAAGATGGTCCCATTGAATCCAGTACTTTGCCAAAAGGTTCACTGTTTTCGAGCACCAACACCAAAAACGAGTGCCTATTCAGGACCGTTGGTGAATTGAAAATCTCGCCGTTTAGCCTAAGTAACATTAAAGCTTTAAGCGCCCCATTTAGTTTCAACAGGCCCAAAACAGCCAGTCAAAGTAACGCTGTTGTCCAAATATCACTCAGCACTGGTGATCCAGAAACTCACTTCAGTCACTTGGAACTCAATGACCTAGACTTCTTCGTCAAAGGCTTTGAGAACAACGCAGACTCTCTCGTTGAATTGCTACTCAACAACACCTTGTCGATTTCAATCTCTGATAGTGAATGTGCTCAACACGTCACCCTTGATAGCCACCAGCTAAAGAACCGAATTAGCGACCTAGAATTTAAGTTTCTGCCCGAGCACGGCAATCAGTTCACTGGCTACCAACTGATCAACGAATTCTTCTTTTTCAAAGAGAAGCGTCAGTTCTTTAGGCTCAAGAACTTCGCACAATACGCGAGCCAGTTTGATGAATCGGAAATCGTGATCAACTTGTTCATGTCTTCACTGCCGTCTGAATTCATCCGCTTGTTCAATAAAGATGTTATCAAGCTAAATGTTATGCCTGCGGTTAATCTGTTTGAGCAAACCGGTGAGCCTATTTCTTACGACCATCGAACTCTTTCAGTTCCCGTCAATGCCGATGCTCATAGCGACAACAATATCGAAATCATAGAGATTCAAGATGTTTACGAAATTACACCTAATGGAGAAATCCCGTTAGTTCCTCTGTTTAAAGAGAAATATGCTCATAATCAGCGATACGATTATTGGCAAAGTAAACACAATCACTTTGGTGAAATGAGCATTGCGATATCACTTTCAGATACGCCAACGGCTGAATTCAGCAAGCTACTTGGTACGCGCTTACTGTGTACAAATGGTAAGCAAGCCTGCGGTGTGAGTGGCACTTTAGAATGCCTAGAGAGCATTGATTTACCAGGTGACTTTTCACCTATTTATCCGCCTTCAGCACCAATCACTAAGGAAGTTGATCAGAATGTTCACTGGGAATTTATCAGCTTATTGAACACCAATTTTTCGTCTTTAGTGCAGTCATGCAACCCTGTAGCTGACCTTAAACACATGCTGAGCTTATGCAGCCGAGAGCAAGTATCAAGTGCTGAAATTCAGATGATTCACTCAATTTCGTTTAATTCGCAAGTTTCTGCGATTCGTGTGCTGGGTAAAAACGTCTTCTCACCCGGTACCGAGATTGAATTAACTTTGGATGCAACAGGTCCCTACTTGGCATTTGCTGATGTACTAAACCGTTTCTTCCAACAATTTTGTAGTTTTGACCGATACATTCAACTCAAGATCCGCATTTATGGCCGAGATGGTATCGTCAAAAAGTACCCTAAAATCCATGGTAGCCAATTGTGTTTGTAACAGTGCAAACGTCCGCTAGTGTCCAAACTGGACATCGCCAAAATGCTTGTCATAAGGAGGCGCGATGAAGCCTTTCGTTCAAGATCTTACTAACCAACCTGAAAAGTATGACTTCACTCAGGCAATGAGGCTATTAGAACAATTACAAGCGCAAAGCACCACACCGTTTCAGATTCAATTAAAGTCTGAAGCAATGCCAACTGGTAATCCCCAAGAGATTCAGTACTTCTCATTAAAAGGGAATAAGGCAAAGCTCAGATTGGCGAAACAAGCGCTTTCAGGCGTCAAAGGTGTCATACCAAATTATATTTACGAAGAGTTATTAGCAGCGATACACAATGAAGATCATTCATTGCAGGACTTTTTGGATGTGTTCAACCAGCGACACTATGAGATTACCTATCGAACCAATGCTCGACGTTGGTTATTAGTAGAAAGTGAGCAAAATCCAAAAAAGACAGCCTTGTTAAACCACTTTGCAGCGCTTGGGAAAGAGCACAAAGAGTACCTGCAATACTCGCTTCTTTTGAGCCAGCAAAGCCGCAGTTTGACTACGTTGAAGAAGATCCTGAATGACTATTTTCCCTATTCTATTGATGTGGAGTGCAAAACGTTTGAAAGACGTTTATTGCCAGCAGACTCGCTCACTCGGATTGGTACAGATCGTGATTTTAATAGTCGCTTAGGCCAAGGCTTTTTAGTCGGGAGAACCTGTCTCGCTCACTTCAATAATCTAAATATTTTTGTGACCCCGAAAAACCGCACTGAGTTTCTCGAGATCCAGCAAGATGACCAATTTGCTAAAGCCGTATTGTCTTTGACGCAGCATTACTTAAAAGACAGCACGCCCGTTGCCATTTACCTAAACGTTAAGCGTTCATATTTAACCAGACCCCGCTTATCAAGCAAGGTTTCGATGGCTGCTCGTTTGGGTGAGATTGACTACCTCGCGCCTGAACGTAACCCCAATGAAACCGTAAAGATTTTGCTTTTGTAGTTCGTAATACGGAATGTATAGATTATAGAGATACAAGGAATTGACTATGACACAAGTAACTCTCACTAACTTAGTAGGAAAACTTTCTCCCGAACTCAAGCAAGCGCTGGAAGCGTCTGCGGGTGCGGCAATGAATCAAGGTGTTGGCGCGATAGAGACTGAACATTGGATTCTTCAGCTTATTTCGCAAAAAGATCCCAAGCTGATGGCTCTGTGTGAATCGCAAAAGCTTTCGTTAGACGCCTTGGTTAATGAACTGACGAAGAAGGTTTCCATGTTGGCGAAAGGGAATGAAGGTCAGCCTACATTGAGTCATGGTCTCACAGAGTTAATCAAAGATGCTTGGATGATTGCATCGGTTAACTACGGTCACGGAGAGATCGTCAGCTTGCATCTAATCCAAGCACTCATGCAGCAAAATGTTTTAGGGGTAAGTACCCTACAACTCGAAACACTAAGCAGCGTGTCGCTTGAATCTCTGCAAGGCTTGATCAAGAAAACTCCGATTGCACGCAACACAGCCTCCCCTTCAGCTAGCGGCTCTGTTGATACCACTCCATCGGGTAACGATGCATTAAGCAAATACACAGTTAACCTGACGCAACAAGCACTCGACGGAAACATCGACCCTATTTCAGGCCGTAATGCTGAAGTAAGAAAAGCGATTGATATCTTATGTCGTAAGCGTCAGAACAACCCGATTATGGTCGGTGAACCCGGCGTAGGTAAGACAGCGGTCGTCGAAGGTCTAGCTTTAAGAATCGCGGCAGATGAAGTACCAAGTGCATTGCAAGGGGTACAAATCCACTCACTTGACCTTGGGTTACTTCAAGCGGGAGCAAGCGTTAAGGGTGAGTTTGAGAACCGTCTAAAAGATGTCATCAACGAAGTAAAAAGCTCTGAAGTGCCTATCATTGTATTCATTGATGAAGCACACACGCTTATTGGTGCCGGTGGCGCAGCAGGACAAAACGATGCAGCGAACCTTCTTAAACCAGCACTAGCTCGTGGTGAATTCAAAACCATTGCCGCGACAACTTGGGCCGAATACAAGAAGTACTTTGAAAAAGACCCAGCACTAACACGTCGATTCCAAGTCGTGACCATTGAAGAACCCAACGCAGAAGATGCAATGCAGATGCTTCGCGGCGTAGCGGCTTCACTGCAAGCTCACCACGGCGCATTTATCGCAGAATCGGCAATCGAAGCCGCCGTTAACTTATCGATTCGTTACCTTCCAAGCCGCCAGCTACCCGACAAAGCGATCAGCCTTCTTGATACCGCCAGTGCCCGAATTGCGTTAACACAAGGGGCGAAGCCTGAAGTACTGGAAACACTTGAACAGACTATTCG
>NZ_MCYD01001416.1:0-2817 GCF_002876325.1 Vibrio sp. 10N.261.52.A1 | reverse complement strand
CCCCAGTAGCATATATAAACTTTTGGATTAATTTACAAGATGATTTAATTAACTAATGGAGGGATAAAAAAGCCAATTACTAATTAAATTCGTCATATGCAATTAAATATTTTTACCTTTAAGTTTATAGATGATATTCACCTGTGAACCTACTATTTCGACATGCTAGTGAGTTACACGGCGTTCAACAAGGAATATATTATTTAGTTGAACACACGAGCATCAGACACTTTAAGGTAAAAATAATGATAAGTAGGATAGCATCACTTGCCAGCTTAACTTTTTTATATTTATCAATAGGTAGTACAAATATTGCTGCAGCCTCTGGTGTTGAAGGGGACTTTTTACATAATGTCGATCAGGACATTATTAATGACTACAGCGATTTATATAACATCTCTTCTGGAGATTTAGATAACTACTCAGAAATAGATATAACAAACAGTTCGGATTCAAGTTCAGCCATTATTCAATACAGCCCAGGAATAAAAGCAAATAATAGAGCAAAGATAAAACAAAGCGGACACTCTAATTCTGCGAATATTAACCAGGTGGGACGGAATAATATCGCGTACATAAATCAAGACGGATCTGACAATACCGCTGCAATTGGGCAGATCGGTGGGAATAGCGAAGCGTTAATTTCCCAAGATGGAAACCACAATTTAGCGGTTATAGGACAAGCGAACTTCACTGGGCAAGGCAGCCAATTAAGCATTAACCAAAAAGGTAATCACAATGTGGCGTTTATGGCTGGCTCAGGAGGAGACAACTTAGGGATTTCTCAAGACGGGCACGACTTTGCGATCGTCAATGCATCGAGCTCAATGAGAATCTTCATCAATCAAGCAAATTAGCGCGCAGTATGGATAGCTTGATTCAAAGTCGCTTCATTTGAGGTGACACATAGTCGACATGGAAATGTATAAGGATACAACCTATGAAACTTACAAAAATCGGAATTATAGTCGGTGCCATTATTGGTTTTAATGCAGCTCACGCAGATCCACTTCCAACTTCTGCATCTGCTCCAGGAGTGGGTGTGAAAGAGGGTGTTACTGATCTAAGAATCTCTAACAAGGCTGAAGCAATTGAGCCTTTAGCGATGGATAATACTGCAATTTGGCAAATGGGTGATGGTGATAATGCTAACGTATTGATTGAGCAAGACACGTCAGGTATCACTGATGGTCACATAGCACTTGTTGACACACAGAACAGTAAGCGCTCAGACGTAGTCGTTGTTCAAGACGGTAACCTCAATGAGGCGCATGTAAAACTACGTTATAAAAGAAACAACGCGCTTATCGATCAAGATGGCTTGAGTAACCAAGCTAGGGTGAAAGTGAAAGGGTCAGGTAAAAACAACGATCTACGTGTTACTCAAGATGGCGACTACAACATTTCCGTAGTGAAAGCGAAAGGTAGCTCAGTACGAAACGAAGCTGACGTATACATCAACGGTGACTCAAATACTACTTACACAGAGTTTAGTAACGGTGGCGTTGAGAGAAACGATGTGGCTATCGATATCTGGGGTGATGGAAACTACGTAGAAACTATCGTTAATACCGATGTTGGTGGTGGTGATAGAAACGATGTAGACATCGACCTAATGAACAGTAACGATAACCGTCTATTTACGTTACAAACTGGTTCATATTCAAACGCAACCATTGACTTGACGAACAGTGACATGAACCAAATCATGATTGAGCAAACGTCTTTCGACAATGCAGCTGTGTTAGGTAACGGTGCAAACGGAAACGTTGGTCTTATCTACCAAAATTAATATGACACATTTTATATATGACAAAGCGGCGTTCATCGCCGCTTTATTTTATCTAACACATTTAAATACCTACGCTAGCACGTTAGACACCATTGAGTGTTCAATAAAAAATCAAGACATCATATTGAAAATTGAGAACGACTCTCCGTTCTCATTAACGTTAAAGACACATACCAATTCAGAGTATGATCAGAAAGTTAATAGCGGTAAGACGACTTTAATATTAGGCTTAGATCAATTCCCTGCAACATTACAGAATCACACCGACAGCGAAGCATGGAACATTTCTAAATCCTGTGAAATCACAAAACAGTAAAAATAAACTAAGAGTAAACATACACTTCCAGTTAAGAATAGAATGTACCTTCACGTGTTCTATTAATTAGGCTTAAAATAATTCAAATATTTGATGGTCAGATTAGCGGAATACTAGTCCGTGCTATAAACTTTAAAGTCTAATAAGTACGCGGTGATCAGTAAAAGGAGTTTACACATGGCTAGTCCGGGAGTTCATCAAGCCATTTTAATAGCAGAGAACAATTTGCAATCAACGCTGCTCAAAGAATCTATAGAACAAAAGGTAAATTTAGACATAAAACTAGTGTCACCAGAAAGACTATCGACTAAGTCATTACAAGCTCCTAACCTAGATTTGGTGATTATTGATTACCCTACAATGAGTAAACAGTACACCGAAAAATATCAAGAGCTTAGAGATGATATCGAGAGTGATGTTCATGAAGTATTACTCAATACGCCCAGCGACTTCCCTCACTCTGAAATGCTCAAATGGCAGTATCTCGTTGGTATTTTTTATGCGTCTGACACGCTTGATAAGCTAGTGACAGGATTTAACTGTATCTTACAGGGTGAAATGTGGATGAGTAGAAAACTCATTTACCAATACATTAGCTTCTATAGAGAGAGGCAGTGCGCGAAAACCAGCCCTTATTACCTCAAGCTCACTAAACGCGAACAGCAGATCATCAAACTACTCGGTGATGGCGTGAAGTGGTCAAGTAAAA
>NZ_MCYD01001415.1:0-4169 GCF_002876325.1 Vibrio sp. 10N.261.52.A1 | reverse complement strand
TTCCTTGTTATTCCACCTTTCTCATATCATTTCTTAAAAAAGCTCTATTTAAGTCACAGTTTAATTCTCTAAAAATTACATATTTGACAGATTTATGTGATCTGACAGGCGAATAATTAACCTAATGTGTGCGTTATCCGTAACAGAACCTTAAACAAAATTGACAAAGTTTTACCAATCGAGATAATCCAAGGGTCGGGATCACTATTCGCTGAAATCCTGTACATATGTCAGGATGACGAAGAAAGGAAGCAACATGACTAATATTGGAAGCCTGCTAGGAGATGCGGCGACTCTGATGATAACGGGGATGTCCGTTGTCTTTATTTTCCTAACTATTCTAGTTTACCTCGTTCGGTTGATGTCAAAACTGGTACCAGAAGAAGTACCAGAGCCGATCGCAGCACCTAAAAAAATTCAAAAATCACAATCAAACCCTTCAGCTGTTAGTCCACAGGTAGTGGCAGCAATTTCGGCCGCGGTTCATCAATACCGTGCGTCGACTGCTAAGTAGCATTTAAAGGATTAAAAAGGAGTTTATGAGCATGTCTAAACCACTAGCTATCACAGACGTGGTACTTCGTGACGCCCATCAGTCACTATTTGCTACTCGTATGCGTATCGAAGATATGCTGCCAATAGCGGCAGAACTGGATAAAGTCGGTTACTGGTCACTTGAGACTTGGGGCGGCGCGACGTTTGATTCGTGTATTCGTTTTCTTGGAGAGGATCCATGGGAGCGTCTACGTGAACTAAAGAAAGCGATGCCAAACACACCAATGCAGATGCTACTGCGTGGTCAAAACCTGTTGGGTTACCGCCACTACGCGGATGACGTAGTCGAAAAATTTGTTGAACGTGCCCATAAGAACGGCATGGACGTATTCCGTATTTTTGATGCGATGAATGATGTACGTAACTTTGAGAAAGCGGTGAAAGCAACAATTGATGTTGGTGGTCACGCTCAAGGTACTTTGTCTTACACAACCAGCCCTGTCCACAACTCAGATACTTGGGTTGATCTGGCTAAGCGTCTAGAAGACCTAGGTTGTCATTCATTATGTATCAAAGATATGTCAGGTTTATTAAAGCCTTACGAAGCTGAAGAGTTAATTACACGCATCAAAGCGTCGTGTGATGTTCCTCTAGCACTGCATAGCCACGCGACAACGGGTCTTTCTACAGCAACAGCAGTTAAAGCCGTTGAAGCGGATATCGATATTCTAGATACCGCTATCTCTTCAATGAGCTGTACTTATGGTCATACACCAACAGAAACGGTTGTGGCGATGCTAGAAGGTACTGAGCGTGATACTAATCTTAAGCTGGATCAGATTGAGCCAATTGCTTCTTACTTCCGTGATGTTCGTAAAAAGTACGCGAAATGGGAAGGCCAACTAAAAGGTGTTGATTCTCGTATCTTGATTGCTCAGGTTCCTGGCGGCATGTTGACTAATATGGAAGGCCAGTTAAAAGAGCAAGGTGCTGCAGATCGTATGGATGAGGTGCTTGAAGAGATCCCTCGCGTACGTAAAGAGCTTGGCTACATTCCTCTGGTAACGCCAACTTCTCAAATTGTTGGTACTCAAGCAGTTATTAACGTACTAACCGGTGAGCGCTACAAGAGCATCACTAAAGAAACAGCGGGTCTATTGAAAGGCGAATACGGTCAAGCTCCAGCTGAAGTGGATGCAGAACTGCAAGCTAAAGTATTGGATGGTGCGGAGGCGATCACTTGTCGCCCTGCAGATCTGCTGAAGTCTGAAATGGATGAGCTAACGACTGATTTGCTAGAAAAAGCAAAAGCAGAAGGTATCTCTCTAGCGGAAGACACGGTAGATGATGTACTGACTTACGCACTGTTCCCACAAGTGGGTCTTAAGTTCCTTAAGAACCGTCGTAATCCTGAAGCATTTGAACCAGCGCCAACGGCAGAAGCAGCGGCTCCTGTGGCAGCAGCGGCACCCGCTCCTGTATCTGGTGGTATCGAGAGCTACAGCGTGAAGGTGGATGGTCAAGTTTATGATGTAGAAGTTGGCCCACAAGGTGAACTGACATCAGTAGCACCATCAGCAAAACCAGCTCAAGCGGCACAAGCTGCGCCTGTAGCGACATCTGACGCGGAAGCGGTTCCTGCTCCTCTTGCGGGTAACATCTTTAAAGTGAACGTTCAGGCTGGCGCTGAAGTGGCTGAAGGCGACGTCCTGCTTATTCTAGAAGCGATGAAGATGGAAACGGAAGTTCGTGCTGCTCGTGGTGGTATCGTTCAAGAGCTGAATGTTAAAGAAGGCGATGCAGTTACTGTAGGCGCTCCACTACTAAGCCTAGCGTAAGGGAGTACCATGGAAGGATTGATGACCTTATGGTCTGAAACAGGGATTGCTAACTTCGAGTTCGGCCAGATCTGTATGATGCTGGTCGGTTGCTTGCTGTTGTTTTTGGCAATCCGCAAAGGATTTGAACCTTTACTGCTGCTACCTATTGGTTTTGGTGCTGTATTGGCCAATATCCCAAATGCTGGATTTACTGATCCCGGCGGTTTGTTGTATTACGTCTACTACATTGGTATCGAAACGGGCATTTTCCCACTGCTGATCTTTATGGGCGTGGGCGCGATGACGGACTTTGGTGCATTGATCGCTAACCCTAAAACCTTGTGGTTAGGTGCAGCTGCTCAGTTTGGTATTTTCGCAACACTATTTGGTGCGATCTTGCTGAACTACATTCCAGGCATGGAATTTACGATGGCAGATGCTTCTTCAATCGCAATCATTGGTGGTGCAGATGGTCCAACGGCTATCTTCTTAGCGAGTAAGCTCTCTCCTGATCTGTTAGGTGCGATTGCCGTAGCCGCATACAGCTACATGGCTTTAGTTCCTATTATTCAGCCGCCAATCATGAAGGCGTTAACGTCTCCAGAAGAGCGCAAAATTAAGATGGCTCAGCTTCGTCACGTAAGCAAAGGTGAGAAGATCCTTTTCCCACTTGCAGTATTATTGATGACGATCTTGTTCCTACCTTCAGCAACTCCACTGGTTGGTATGTTCTGTTTAGGTAACTTAATGCGTGAAGCAGGCGTAGTTGACCGTCTATCTAAGACTGCACAAAACGAACTGATCAACGTTGTAACTATCTTCCTTGGCTTGGGCGTAGGTTCTAAGCTTCAAGCAGATACCTTCTTGAACTTAGAAACGTTAGGTATTCTAGGCTTAGGTGCGGTGGCGTTCAGTATCGGTACTGCGGGTGGTGTGTTGATGGCGAAGCTATTAAACCGTTTCTCGAAAGAGGATATCAACCCACTGATAGGTGCTGCTGGTGTATCAGCGGTTCCAATGGCGGCTCGTGTTGTGAACAAGGTTGGTCTTGAGGCGAACCCTCAGAACTTCTTGTTGATGCATGCAATGGGGCCGAACGTAGCAGGTGTACTAGGTAGTGCGGTTGCGGCCGGTATTCTATTAGCGCTAGTCGGTTAATGGATACCTAGGTCATGTATCGTTACGTTAATTGGTCGTCAATTTACGAATGAGCGGTTAACTTAGCCTTATTAAATGGTTTATAGTCGAAGGGATGCTTGTGCATCCCTTTCTTTTATTCGTTAGGTTTTAACTAATTAGGGACGTGTTTAAATGGAAAATAGACAGATAGCGATTACCGAGTTTGGTGGGGTGGAAAACCTTGTACTTCAAACCAGTGCAATACCAGAGCCTAAAGTTGGCGAAGTGGTGGTTAAGGTCTCTTTTTCCGGCGTCAATCCGATAGATGTTAAAACTCGAGCAGGGCTAGGTTGGGCGGCTGCACAAAACAAAGATAACCTACCTTGGGTACCAGGCTACGATATCGCGGGGCAAGTGGTTACGTTGGGCGCACAGGCTGAGCGTTTTACTGTTGGTGATAATGTGGCGGGCTTTATCGGCTTCCCATTGCAAGGCGGTGGTTACAGCCAATATGTGTGTGTATCTGAAACTGCACTGAGCATCATTCCTAACTCTGTAACATTAGAAGCGGCAGCCGCTCTCCCGCTGGCGAGTCAAACGGCGGCACAAGCGCTTAATAAAGCGGAAGTGAAAGAGGGCGATCGCGTACTCATTTTAGCGGGTGCGGGTGGCGTTGGACATCTTGCGGTTCAAATTGCCGTTGCAGCAAAAGCTGAGGTTTACACTACTTGTAGT
>NZ_MCYD01001414.1:0-3255 GCF_002876325.1 Vibrio sp. 10N.261.52.A1 | reverse complement strand
AAGTTAAACATGCCTTAGTGACTTTCTGATTTTTCAGAAGGTTCGTTTGCGCATGTCAAAGGAAATAATAATGTTGAGAAATGAATCTCAAACTACTGTGAAGGCACAAGCGATTTCGCAGTCTACAAGCAGTGCAACAAGCAGTTCGAAAAACGATATTAAAAGCAAAGAGCGCAATAAAACCCTCTACTTTCTCACCTGGCGCTGGCATTTCTATGCTGGGCTGTTCGTTATCCCATTTATGCTGATGCTAAGTATTACTGGCTTAGTGATGTTGTTTGACGATGAGATCGAACTGGCTTTCCATCAAGAGGCGATTGAAATTACGGCATCTGGTGAACCAATCAAGGTTTCGCAGCAGTTAGCGGCAGTCCAAAAGCAATATCCACAAGGCTCAGTGACACAGTTTGTCCCAAGCAAAGCGCCTGATTTGGCGAACCGATTTTCAGTTTCTCTGGAAGATGGCACATCTGTTTTTGCAACTGTGAATCAATATACGGGTGAAGTTGTCGGTGAAGTACCACGCAGCGACAGCCTGTACCAGTTAGCAAACGACATCCACGGCACGTTATTGATTGGCGATTGGGGTGACTATCTGATTGAAGTTGCGATCAGCTTGTCGATTCTGTTGCTCGTCAGTGGCATTTACCTATGGTTGCCAAGAGACAATGCGAGCCGTGCAGGCTTTCTTAAGTTGAGAGTGTCATCTGGGACACGTGTACTGATGCGTGACTTGCATGCGAACATCGGTGGCACGTTATCTCTGATTCTGCTGCTCTTTATCCTTTCTGGCTTGGCGTGGACAGGCTTCTGGGGCGGCAAGTTAGTGCAAGCATGGAGCACTTTCCCTGCTCAAATGTGGGATGATATTCCGCTGTCTGATAAGACACACGCATCGCTTAACCATGGCTCAGAAGAAGAACTGCCATGGAATCTGGAACAGACACCACTGCCGTTGTCTCAAGATAAGCCAGCAGAACACGTTCATCATGTGGAAGAGGCGTCCGAACCTCATGATCATTCTAAGATGGGCGATGGCCACTCTATGCATGTCATGTCTGCGAGTAGCTTTGCCATTGATGATGTCATTGAGAAAGCACGAGCTCTTGGCTTCACTCAGTACAAGGTGAACTTCCCACGTTCAGAAACCGGTGTATACACGGTGACAGCGAATACCATGGGCGGCGATATCATCGATCCAACTCAAGATCGTACCACGCACCTAGACCAATATTCAGGTCGTATCCTTGGTGAAGTGACCTGGCAAGATTATAACTTTATCGCCAAGACATTAGCGGTCGGTATCTCTCTGCACCAAGGTGATATAAGTATTATCAACAAGCTTTTAAATGCCTTGTTCTGCTTGGCGTTCATCGTGGTGTCAGTCACGGGCGGTGTGATGTGGTGGATGCGTAGACCATCAGGTCAACGTAAGCTTGGCGCGCCACCTAAGTTTGGTGATGCTGGCTTATGGAAAGCTGGTTTGGTGAGTGTTGTTGTGATTTCAGTGCTATTTCCTCTCGCGGGAGCAACGATTGTCACAGCTATGATATTGGATTGGCTACTGTTCTCGCGTGTTGAGAAGTTCAAAACGGCGTTGAGCTAATTGAACCAAAAACGGACTTTTTCGGCTTGAGAAGGTCCGTTTTTTAGTCTGGCGGGAAGTTGATTGTTCAAGAAAGTTTAGATTTGATACAGCCTATTTTTGATAAAGCTCTATATTTGATAAAGCTCTAGCGGCAGGGCGTCTGGGTCTGCGAAAAACGTGAATGACTTCCCTGTAAACTCATCAACTCGAATCGGTTCAACGTCGATTCCTTGTCCTTCTAAATAGCTTTTTACTTGTTGAACGTCCTCAACACAAAAGGCTAAGTGTCTCAATCCTTGAGCTTCTGGAAAGCTCGGTCTTTCAGGTGCATCAGGGAAACTAAACAACTCTATTTGAGCACCATTAGGGAGTGCTAGGTCAAGTTTGTAAGACTGGCGCGCTGCTCGGTAATTCTCTGCAATAATTTCTAGCTTTAAAATCTCAGTGTAAAAGCGTTTTGAGGCTTTGTAGTCTGAGCAAATAATGGCGGCGTGGTGGATTCCTTTTAGCATCAGTTTATTTCTCCTGCCAACTTTTCACCCAAGTGTTCCATCGCGTAGTCAATGAACACGCGTAGGCGAGCGGGCATATACTTGGTTTGTGCAAACTGCATAGCGATGGCGCCGTGGTAGTTACTCTTGATGGTCCAGTCATTCAGTACTTGAACAACGCTACCTTCTGTTAACGCATCTTGAATTACAAAGTCATGGAAGATGCCAATCCCCAAACCTTCTTTCACACCTTTTAGTCGCATTTGAGAGTGGTTCACTGCGTATCGACCACTGACGGAAACGGTGTGAAACTCATCATCTTTGAGAAAGTCCCAAATGTGGTCTTTGTCCGTTTCTGCTAGGTACAGACAATCGTGCTGACTAAGATCGGTCGGGTGGGAAGGGATGCCTTTATGAACCAAATAATCAGGGCTCGCACACAGTACTAAGTTAGTCTTGCCTAACTCTTTTAGCACTAAGCTCTCATCGGGCTTATCGGTAAGGCGAAACGCAATATCGATGCCTTGGCGTAGTATGTCGATATCACCATCAGCAGCGCGTAACTTAAGTTGGATCTCTGGATACTGATTGAGAAATGGCACCACAAAAGGTTGAAGTACAGAGTTCAAAAACGCTTCTGGCGCGGCTACAGTAAGTGAGCCAGAAGGCTCGGTATGATCAGACGTCGATAACTCAACCGCTTGCTGTGCTGCGTTAATCATGACAACGCTCTGATCGTAAACCAGTTGACCTGCCTGAGTGATAATAAGCGTACGAGTAGTTCGCTCAAATAGCTTTACTGACAGTGCCTTCTCTAAACGCGTAATGAGCTTACTGAGTGCAGAAGGCGTTACCCCTAATTGCTTGGCTGCCGCAGTAAAACTGCCTTCGTTTACCACCAGGATAAATGAGGCAAGATCGGGAAGTAGGGCGATGAGTTTGGGATTGACCATAAGTATCCATGAGAGTCAGCAATGAGCGTAATAGTAATTGTGAGTGATCTAACTTAATTTGTGAATCAGTTTCATTAATTGACAAAAGTAAAATGAGTCGTGATGATGTTTAACTAACGATTGTTTAATTAGCGATTTGCCTCTTCTTCAGCTCAATGCATTTGAGCAAACCATCCAACGCTGGCAATATTTAGACTCATGCCACTAAGTGGATTATCCATCT
>NZ_MCYD01001413.1:0-10830 GCF_002876325.1 Vibrio sp. 10N.261.52.A1 | reverse complement strand
GCCACTACCAATACCAGCGTAAAGCTCGTCTGGCGTATTCACGTTAAAGCGTCTTAGTGCGTATTGATCAGCATCTTTTAGTGTTGCGCCTACTTTCGCTAGCTCAACTTCCAAGATGTCACGACCCGCTTCTAGGTTTTTCTCACGGCTCTGCGCGCGGAACCAAGCGTTGATTTTCGCTCGAGCACGACCAGAATGAACAAAACCTGTGGTTGGGTTAAGCCAATCACGAGATGGATTCGGCTCTTTCTGCGTGATGATCTCAACTTGGTCGCCCATCGATAGTTTATGAGTGAACGGTACGATACGTCCCGCTACTTTGGCACCGATACAGCGGTGTCCTACCATCGAGTGGATGTGGTAAGCGAAGTCCAACGGGGTTGCGCCCATTGGCAAGTCGACCACGTCACCACGTGGAGTAAATGCGTATACACGGTCATCGAAGACTTGGCTACGCACTTCATCCAGCATCTCACCAGAGTCCGACATCTCTTCTTGCCAGTCGATAAGTTTACGCAACCAAGTGATTTTTTCATCGTAGCCGCTACGACCACCAGAAGAGCCTTCTTTGTACTTCCAGTGCGCCGCCACACCAAGCTCAGAGTCTTCGTGCATCTGCTTGGTACGGATCTGAATCTCAATAGTCTTGCCTTCAGGACCAAGGACTACGGTATGAATCGACTGGTAACCATTTGGCTTAGGGTTCGCCACATAGTCATCAAATTCACTCGGTAGGTGTTTGTATTTGGTGTGTACTACCCCAAGACCGGCGTAGCAGTCTTGTAGCTGGTCAGCGATAATACGTACTGCTCGTACGTCAAAAAGCTCATCGAAGGCTAAGCCTTTCTTCTGCATTTTGCGCCAGATGCTGTAGATGTGTTTTGGTCGGCCGCTCACTTCAGCATTGATGTTTGAACGCTGCATTTCTGCGGTTAAATCATCAACGAAATCTGTGATGTATTGTTCACGAACGATACGACGCTCAGACAGCTGTTTTGCAATCTGCTTGTAGGTATCTGGTTGTTGGTAGCGGAATGCGTAATCTTCGATTTCCCACTTAAGTTGGCCGATACCTAAACGGTTTGCCAGTGGGGCATAGATGTTAGAACACTCTTTTGCTGCCGCTCGGCGCACAGCATCAGGCGCTTTTTTCACCTCGATAAGGTTACAGATTCGCTCCGCAAGTTTGATAACTACGCAGCGGAAATCATCAACCATGGCCAATAGCATGCGTCGAACGTTATCAACTTGACCCGAGGCGGCACTGCCTTCAAGGGTTACGTTTAGCTGGCCCAAGGCCGCCATTTCTTCAACGCCGTCAATCAGCTTAACGATTTCTTTGCCGTAGCTTTCTTCGAAGGCTTCGCGCTCAAAAACGCCACTTGATACCACAGGGAAGAGTTGTGCTGCGACTAATGTTGCACGATCCATCGACAGCGTGACCAAGATTTCAATCATCTCGCGTCCACGCCATAGCAAGAGTGATGCTTGCTCGTGATCTTTTAATAGCTCTTCACAGTGACGATAAACTTTATTCAGTTTATTCGAGGTTTTTGCGTCTTGCTTTAATGACGCAATCCAACTTTCTAGCTCAAACTGTTCGCTTGGGTTTAAATGTGCGCTTCGTACCGCAACCATCGTGCCTTCCTAGTTATTCTGTTTTATACCCAATTCAATATGACTAACTGGTTCCAAGTTAGTTCGACCATATTGATATCAGCGCAAGTGTCCCTGCGCCTTTGTCATTCATTTTTAAGCCTTATTTACGGGCCTTTAAGCCTTGATAAAGAGAGCCATCGATTCTAAATGGCTGGTGTGTGGAAACATATCCAACATACCAAGTTTGGCTAATTGGTAGCCTTGCTTTTCTAAGCTCTCTGAATCTCTAGCTAGAGTAGCAGGATTACACGAAACATAAACCACACGCTTCGCTCCTAACGCTGAAATTTGATCAACAACACCACTCGCTCCAGCACGAGCTGGGTCCAGTAAGATTTTATCAAATTTCTCTTTTGCCCAAGCTTGCGCAGATAAGTCTTCTTCAAGGTTCGCTTGGTAAAACTCGGTGTTACTCAACTGGTTCAATTGAGCATTTGATGTGGCCTGCTGAACCATCTCATCGACACCTTCAACACCAACCACAAACGCCGACTGTTGAGCGATAGGTAGGCTGAAGTTACCTAAGCCACAAAACAGATCCAGCACTCGCTCATCCGCTTTAGGTTCTAACCATTCAATCGCTTGAGCCACCATCTGCTGGTTAACCTTCTGGTTCACCTGAATGAAGTGATTTGGCTCAAAAGGTAAGGTAACACCCGTTTCGCTGTAGCTAGGCGCATCACCAACCAGACGAACTAACTTGTCGGTCTCTGGCATTGAGTACAGTATCGCGCCTTCTTCTTTCGCCAACGCAACCAATGCTTGCTCATCCTTTTCAATCAAAGGCTTGAGGTGACGTAACACCATTACCGGGCCAGTATCACCCAATACCAATTCAACGTGTCCTAAAGACGTAAGGTTGCTGAAAGTGTTGAGTAAATTTTTCACCTTTGGCAGCAATACATTTAGGCGAGGATCAAGCACGGCACAATCGGTGATGTTTTCTATCTGCTTGCTCTGCTTCTTACGAAAACCGAACTGAAGCTTATGCGTTTTCTTATCAACAAACAGGCTGATACGCGCGCGACGACGATAACCCGTTTCATCACCCACAATCGGTTGAGCCATCTCTGTCTCATCTGTCTTATATTGGTTCATCAAGTGCGTAAGAGATTGTGCCTTGTGTTCTACCTGAGATTGGTAACCAAGGTGCTGAAGGTGACAACCGCCACACTGATTAAAGTGTTTACAAAAAGGCTTTAAACGTTGCTCGCTTGGCTTCAGTAATTTGATGAGTTTCGCGCGTGCAAACTTACTTTTACTTTCAGTAAGCTGAATAACCACCTGTTCACCGGGCAATGCGCCATCAATGAAAACCGGTTTATTCTTCTGATAAGCGATGCCAGCGCCATTGTGATCCATTCGTTCAACCAAAACCGATTGATGCTTGGTCTCGAGTTGAGTTTTCTTTTTTGGTTGGAAAAAACGTGCCATTGCTTGTGCCTAATGTATCTTTTAATAAGTAATTGGTATCCAGGACTCACTATTCTGTCTTGGAGTCATTGTCGAACGTCACGGCTTTGATTAAGCTTACCGTTCACTTAACCGCCATTGTGTGCGTTATTTTCCCATATCCAGACCTCGATGTAATTAAAGAACATGACCAGATATGGCTTAAGAGCCCGTGTAATTACCTTAACTCTAGCTCCAACCCTGATTATTGGGCTGCTATTGAGTGCATTTTTCTCATTTAACCGCTATCAAGACCTTGAAGGTCAGGTGGTGAACACAGGTACTAGCATCATTGAACCACTGGCAATTGCGAGTGAATCTGGCATGCAACTCGAAAGTCGAGAGTCTGTTCGTCAGTTAATCAGCTATGCACATCGAAAGAACTCTAAGCTGGTACGCAGTATCGCGGTGTTCGATGAACGCCATGAATTGTTTGTAACCTCAAACTTCCACCCTGATTTCGAAAGCCTAACTTATCCTAAAGATAAACCGATTCCGCATTTAAGCTCTTCTGACTTACTCGATAACACACTGATTCTTCGGACACCGATTATTGCAGAAGGCCAATACATCAACTCGGCTAACGGACAGTCTCAGGCCAACCAAGCGATTGGTTATATTGCGATTGAGTTAGATCTTTCTTCACTTCGTTTGCAGCAATACCAAGAAGTGTTCTCTGCCTTCTTAGTGCTGATTCTTGGACTGGGGCTTTCTGGTGTATTCGCTTTCCGCTTGATGCACGATGTAACTCAACCGATCACACACATGAAAAACATGGTGGACCGAATTCGTCGTGGTCACTTAGATGTCCGTATCGAAGGCAAAATGCACGGTGAGTTGGACTCACTGAAAAATGGTATCAACGCGATGGCGGTATCGCTGTCGGAATATCACGTCGAGATGCAGCACAGTATCGACCAAGCCACTTCGGATCTACGTGAAACTCTTGAGCAGCTAGAAATTCAAAACGTTGAGTTAGACATTGCGAAAAAACGCGCACAAGAAGCGGCGCGTGTTAAGTCTGAGTTCTTGGCAAACATGTCTCACGAGCTAAGAACACCACTTAACGGTGTGATTGGCTTTACGCGACAAATGCTTAAAACACATCTATCGAACAGTCAGACAGATTATCTACAGACCATTGAACGCTCTGCAAATAACCTGCTCAGTATCATCAACGATATCTTGGACTTCTCGAAACTTGAAGCCGGTAAACTGGCGCTAGAAAACATTCCATTTGAGTTCCAAGCGAGCCTAGAAGAGGTAGTGAACCTTCAAGCGACCAACGCTCATGAGAAAGGCCTAGAGCTTACACTTAAGATTGATCCTAAAGTGCCTGCTGGCGTTGTTGGCGATCCACTGCGTATCCAACAAATTCTGACCAACCTAGTGGGTAACTCAATCAAGTTTACCGAGCGTGGTAACATCGATATTAGCGTTGAGTTACGTTCACAAAGCGAAGACAACATCGAACTACAGTTCATGGTTCGTGATACGGGTATTGGTATCTCTGAGCGTCAGCAAGCCCAACTATTCCAAGCCTTCAGCCAAGCTGATGCAAGTATATCTCGTCGCTATGGTGGTACGGGATTAGGTCTGGTTATCACCCAGAAACTTGTGAGCCAAATGGGCGGTGAGATCAGCCTAACCAGTCGCCTACACCAAGGTTCCACTTTCTGGTTTACGCTAAGACTATCCACCACCGATATGCCGTTGACAGAGCTAATTGAGACTCAATGTCTGCAAGACAAGCAACTACTGCTTATCGAACCAAACATGCAAGCGGCTTCGATTACTCAACAAATCCTGACCCAAGAAGGTTTAGTCGTTACCTACCGTTCGGTGATGCCTGACGAATCGACTTCGTACGACTATGTACTGCTGAACCTCGCGGCCAACCAAGATTACCAGTTTGATACGGTAAGCGGCTGGGCAATTGGCGCGAAGAAGATTGCTCAGAACGTGATCATTGGTACACCGAGTACCGAGCTCGCACTTGGCGAACAATTGATGAAAGAAGTCGATGTTCAATGCATCACTAAACCTCTTTCACGTAAGAAGCTACTGCAAACTCTGGTGTCGAACCAAGCGCCAACCTTGATTGCACCAGCGATTGAAACCCATTCAGAAGAGAAACTACCACTGACTGTGATGGCTGTTGATGATAACCCAGCCAACCTGAAACTTATCACCGCGCTACTCAAAGAACGCGTGGAAACCGTTATCAGCTGTACCAGTGGTCAGCAAGCTATCGACAAAGCTACTGAGACTCAGTTTGATATCATCTTCATGGATATTCAGATGCCGCAGATGGATGGTGTGACGGCTTGCCAGAACATCAAGAAGCTCGCCAACAATGCCAACACGCCGGTGATTGCTGTTACCGCACACGCCATGACAGGCGAGCGCGATAGGCTGCTAGAAGCAGGTATGGATGACTACCTGACCAAACCAATTGAAGAGCATGTATTACAGCAAGTATTGATTCATTGGAGCCCGACCTCTGAGGTTGAGCACATCGAAAAGATAAATCCAGATCACCCTGCGGTGTCAGCCGAGATCGACAACAGTCAAGTGTCTGAAAGTAATGTTAGCGTGCACAAGAACATCATCATTGATTGGCAAGCTGCGATGAAGCAGGCCGCCAATAAAGAAGACCTCGCACGCGATATGCTGCAGATGCTGGTCGACTTTATCCCTGAGGTGTATGACGCGGCAGAGAAAGCGATCGAAGACACGGATTACCCTGTGGATCAGCTAATACACATCATCCACAAGATGCATGGCAGTAGCTCATACAGTGGCGTACCAAGGCTTAAATCGGTCTGTGCCACGATAGAAAAAGAGCTGCGCTCAGGTACGTCAATTGAAGATATCGAGCCAGAACTCTTTGAACTTCAAGACGAGCTCGATAAGGTGCAAGCGACCGCTATTCACTACTTAAAACCAGCCAGTGATTGAATCGGCTTAACCTCGAATTCAAAGCAACAAAAAAGCAGAGCGTATAAGCTCTGCTTTTTTTTTATGCTATTTACTCAGTAACGAGCGAACACCAGGATGAGTTAGAGATTACGACTCTAAGAGTACTGTCGCTACCGCATAGTGACGCTCATCTGAAATAGTCAGGTGAATCGAAGTTGTGCCACTCGCTTGCGCAATTTCTCGAGCTTTATTGTGCAAGCTCAGCACTGGCTTGCCATGCTCGTCGTTCGAAATTTCGAAGTCATGGAAAGTAACACCCAGTGCGATACCTGTACCCAGCGCTTTTGATGCTGCTTCTTTAGCTGCAAAGCGCTTAGCTAGATAACGACCTTTTTGCTTGAGCTGTTGAAACACTTCAAATTCAGAGTTCGTCAGAATACGCTGAGCAAATGCCTCACCACTGCGTGATAATGCTTTTTCAACACGTTCAATTTCCGCGATATCTGTCCCAAGCCCTACAACAGCCATGATTACCCTTTAACTACTTTTTGATGATGCCACTTAACAAACTAGATATTTAATAAGCTAGATACTTAACAAACTAGATGTTGTTACGCGCGTTTTCCATTACAGCTTTCATGTCAGCTACGGCTTTGTTCAAACCATCAAAGACTGCACGTCCCATGATTGAGTGACCAATGTTTAGCTCGTAGATCTCTGGCAGTGCCGCAATTGGCGCCACGTTGTGGTACGTCAGGCCGTGACCGGCATTCACCGTAATACCTAGATCGTCTGCGTAGCTTGCGCCAGCCGCAATCTTTTTCAGCTCATCTTGTTGGTCTTCTTCTGTTTTCGCATCAGCGTAGTGACCAGTGTGAAGTTCAATGAACGGTGCGCCGCACGCTTTTGCTGCATCAATCTGTTCGCGGTCCGCATCGATAAACAGCGACACTTTAATACCAGCTGCAGATAGCTTTTGCGTTGCCGCTTTTACTTTCTCAAGTTGACCAACCACATCCAAGCCACCTTCAGTAGTTAACTCTTCACGCTTTTCAGGAACAAGACAAACAAACTCAGGCTTAGTATCTAGTGCAATCTGAACCATCTCATCCGTCACTGCCATTTCTAAGTTCATGCGAGTTTGGATAGTTTCAGCCAGAATACGTACATCGCGATCAACGATGTGACGACGGTCTTCACGCAGATGAATGGTGATACCGTCAGCACCAGCACGCTCAGCAATTTCAGCTGCGTGTACTGGATCTGGGTATTTAGTACCACGTGCATTACGTAGTGTTGCAATATGGTCGATATTAACGCCTAAAAGGATTGAGCTCATTTTCCAATACTCCGTGCTCTAGAAAGACCTGCTCTTGGCAAAAACAGTTCTCTACTTTTTAATGGTTTGCCGCCAAGATACGGCTTTAAGGCTATGCGTGTAAAGCGTTTTGCCGCTTTTAACTGCTCTTTAGTGATAAACCTACGTTCGCTGATCGCAATAAGTTCATCGCCCATAAAAGTCAGGTTGTCTCGACGTACTGAAGCAATGAAACCTTTCTGCTCTCGATAGCGATAAGTCATTGTTGGATCAATCGGTTCACCGGTACCTGCACAGTGTAAAAAGTCGACGCCATAACCCATAGAAGATAACAGTGCCAACTCAAAGCGACGTAGTGCTGGCTCTGGATTTTCATTATGCGCCAGCTCTGTTAAAGCATGAAGATAGTCGTGAAAAAGAGCAGGCATTGGCACTTCAGCCATCAGCACTCGGCCAATCAGCTCATTCACATACATTGCGGAGTAGAGGTTAATGCCAGTGAGAGGCAAACCTAAACTGATAGGCTCAGCTTGGCGCAGTGTTTTCATTGAGCTGTTCCCCGACCACTTTAGTAGTAGAGGCGTAAAAGGCTGCAACGCTCCTTTTAAATTGGAACGCTTGCTACGAGCACCTTTCGACATCAACGTTACACGGCCAAACTCTTCACTGAAAATATCCAGTATCAAGCTCGACTCGCTATATGGCCTGCGGTGCAATACAAAGCATCGCTGTAACCCTTCGCTCAATGATTCATCCTTCTTGCAGATACAAAAAGAGAGAGTTCGCACTCTCTCTTCAACTCACTATTTTGATTTCACATCCAGTTCAGGAAAGTGAAGTTCAATCTAGATTATAGATCGTCGATGTAGCCTAGTGAACGAAGTGCACGTTCATCATCAGCCCAACCAGATTTAACCTTAACCCAAGTCTCTAGGTAAACCTTACGGCCGAATAGCTCTTCCATATCGATACGTGCTTCGCGACCAATCGTTTTGATCTTCTCGCCCGCTTTACCAATCACCATTTTCTTCTGACCGGTACGTTCAACAAGAATTAGCGCATTGATGTGGAAACCATCGTTGTCTGGATTGTAGTCGAAACGTTCGATCTCAACCGTTACCGAGTAAGGTAGTTCATCACCCGTAAAGCGCATCAGCTTTTCACGGATAATTTCAGACGCCATAAAACGCTGCGAGCGATCCGTCACATACTCTTCTGGGAAGTGGTGTGTCGCTTTAGGTAAGTGTTCACGTACGTGCTTACGCAGTACATCAATGTTTTTACCTTGCTTCGCCGAGATTGGCACAACATCAATGAAGTCCATCTTCTTAGAGACTTCCATCATGTGCTGCATCACGTTAGTACGGTCTTGAACGTTATCTACTTTGTTGATGCAAAGTACAACTGGGAAGTCAGTCTTCTTCAGCTTGTTCAGAACCATCTCATCGTCTTCAGTCCAGTGAGTACCGTCAACAAGGAAGAATACTAGGTTCACATCACTCAGTGAGCTGTTTGCTGCACGATTCATCAAACGGTTGATTGCACGCTTTTCTTCAATGTGAAGTCCAGGAGTATCAACGAAGATCGCTTGGTAATCACCTTCAGTTTCCACGCCCATAATACGGTGACGTGTCGTCTGTGGTTTACGTGATGTAATAGAAATCTTCTGTCCCAGAATATGGTTCAGAAGCGTCGACTTACCTACGTTTGGGCGACCTACAATAGCGATGAAGCCACAGTGTTGGTTTTCCGGTAGGCTAGGTTGTTTGCTATCAGATGAAAAGAATGCATCGATATCGAATTCTTGGTTGTTATCAGACATTGCTTAGTTGCTCTAATGCTGTTTCAGCAGCCGCTTGTTCTGCCTTGCGGCGGCTAGTGCCTTTACCGATAACAGGTTTATCCACACCTGCCACTTCACACTCAACCGTAAACTCTTGGTTGTGTGCTTCACCTTTAATATTAGTCACTGTGTAGACAGGTAGAGGATTTCTTCGACCTTGTAAGAACTCTTGAAGACGAGTTTTCGGGTCTTTTTGAGATACTCCAGGCTGAATAGCTTCTAGGCGAGATTGGTACCAGCTTAAAATAATGCCGCGAACCGTCTCGGTATCACTATCTAAATAGATAGCGCCGATGATCGCTTCAACAGCATCCGCTAGAATAGAATCACGACGGAAACCGCCACTCTTCAACTCACCTGGACCTAATTTTAAGTAATCTCCTAGTTCGAATTCACGACCTAGTTCTGCCAATGTATGACCACGTACTAATGTCGCGCGCATGCGGCTCATATCACCTTCGTTTACCTTAGGAAAACGGTGGTATAGATCATCAGCGATAACAAAACTTAAAATTGAATCGCCCAGAAACTCAAGACGTTCGTTATGTTTACCAGCGGCGCTGCGGTGAGTCAGCGCCAAGTGGATAAGATCGGCATCATTGAACTGATAGCCAACCTTTCTCTCTAGTTTATCAATTGGAGAATTCATGCTCTCTCGATGTGTTAATTGATCGATTAATGAATCCCACCGATGCGATTAAAACGCACACCAGTAGGAATCCATGTTGGAAGTACACTGTCTGAACCACGTTCGAATTCGAAACTGATCCAAATAGCAACAGCCTTACCAACAAGGTTTGCTTCAGGGACAAAGCCCCAGTAACGGCTATCAGCACTGTTGTCACGGTTATCACCCATCACAAAGTATTGGCCTTCTGGAACGACCCATTCGTTAACACCGTTACGAGGTTGATATGCTTGCACACGATCACGACGCAATGGGTTAACTAAGATTTGGTGCTCTACGTCTCCAAGCTGTTCATTCAGCTGAATCAGAGGCACACCATCTTGAATAAATTGGCTTTCTTCTACATTACTTAGTTTCACTGGTTTACAGCTACTTGTCCCTTTCGCCTGGATACAGATTTCTTTACGACTGCTGTAACGAATAGTATCACCTGGCAAACCGACAACACGCTTGATGTAGTCAATGTTTGGCTGAGGCGGGTACTTAAATACGATTGAATCGCCACGTTCTGGCTTGCCTGTTTCTACCAATTGAGTGCGCCATACTGGGTCTTTAAGACCGTACGCGTACTTCTCTACCAAGATGAAATCACCTACCAAAAGCGTTGGCATCATCGAACCAGATGGGATCTGAAACGGCTCATAAATAAATGAACGCAAGATCAAAACAAATGCAATTACCGGGAAAATGGACACACTGTTCTCAACCCACCAAGGCTGAGCCGTAACTTTTGCGCTGGTTTCAGCGTCTAGGCCATTCGTTTGTGCTTCCACATCAGCAAGCTTCTGCTGGCGTTTCTTCGCCCACACAAACTTTTCCAATGCCCATACAATGCCGGTCACTAGAGTTACGATCACTAAAATAAGCGAAAATGTATTAGCCATTGATATCCCTTAAATTTCATTTCTTTAAAAATAACGAAAGTGAAAGAGTATAACTCTTTCACTC
>NZ_MCYD01001412.1:0-265 GCF_002876325.1 Vibrio sp. 10N.261.52.A1 | reverse complement strand
AATGTTGTGTTCTTCATAAACAGTTCGAAAAGCGTGTTATATGCTTCGTACGTCGCTGGTGCTTCAGCTAGAACAGCGTGCAGATTGGGTAGCATGCCAAAGCCTTTAAGAGACTGTTCCACCAGAGCTTTAGACTCTTCAGGCGCAGTTTCGGCGTTGTAATAAGTAAATTCAGTGCTCATGGGTATCTCCTTAGAAGTTAGCGTCTAGGTGCGCTTCAAAACGAGCGAAATCATTTTCGATGTCACCATTTTTCATTACGTCA
>NZ_MCYD01001411.1:0-1197 GCF_002876325.1 Vibrio sp. 10N.261.52.A1 | reverse complement strand
GCGCAAGTCGATATGGCCACGAATAGCACCATTCGAATCTTTAGCTAACCAAATTTTTCGCCAGCCATTCTCTCCAAACTCAAACTTAAACCCATCAGAAAAGCGAGCCTTATGTGCTTCAGACATTTTACACTCTGACTTTGAGACTGGCTGGAATAGCGGTGTCTCTTCTAATGCGATTTCTGACAACTGTGTATCCAGATATACGAACAAACTCTCTAAATCAGAGTGTTGTGCTTCTACTATTTTCATTACTACTCCTATTCCAACTTCGCCTCAAATGGCAGAAATGTTTTATCGGGTTACTCATTGTGCATCGTTAATGCCAAGCCTTAAGAACCAACACCAATCCAAAGCAATGCCCCACGTGTCAGTTAAAACTCGTCACAAGTATCTCTTGAGCTCCTATCTGGAAAATCGAAATTAAGATTATTATCGTCTTCCAAGATAAACAGGACACGCCCATTCTCAACGCCCGTTTCATTTCTATCAGAACATCCGCGAAAGAGCTCCCAGTCGAACGCATATTCAAGACGATACTGGTTATAATTCACATGTTGCACGCTTTTGATTTTGATTCCGTTGACCACATGTGCCATATCATCGATGTACGACAGGTCTGGAACCAGTTGGTCCTCAAATTTACTCTTATTGTCAGTTAAAAAATCGGCGAGCTCAGAGCATAGTTCTGGACCATGAACCAAAGGTTGAGATTTATGGATAAACAACATTTCCCAATATTCCTGCAGCGAGTTGGAGTGAAGATACAAAGATCAGCGTATAAAATGCGACTTCCGGCCTGTTAGACAACGACCTTGCCATAACTGTTTCTGTCCATATCAAGCACCTCAACGGTGATCGATGCTCTACTGAGGGACAAAGCCAGCAATTGCGTCATCACTGTTTCAGATAGCGTTGCTTTGTCTGTGTCACTTCGGCCAGACAATATCCGCACCGTCACATGGATAAAATCTTCTTTTTCTGTACCCGTTTGGTAGTTCTCATAAGCGATACTTCGAACTTTAATGTCTCGTCCATCGGCTTCGAATAACTCTGAGTTCAGTGCTCCTAAAAACACTTTCTTGTTCAGTTGCTCGGCGTTAATCGTCGACGAGTGTTCGATAATACAATGAGGCAAATCTTACTCCTTTGGTTAACCTGGTATTTGTTATGTGCCGCTTTTTCTGACTATATCGA
>NZ_MCYD01001410.1:0-1111 GCF_002876325.1 Vibrio sp. 10N.261.52.A1 | reverse complement strand
TTGTTTACCAAAGCGATATTACGGCTTAACCAATATCGCTTTGGTATTGTTGGCTATTTTTTCTTAGTGACTTGTTTTATCGCCATCTCAGCCAGTTTAGGCGTTGCGGCTTTCAATGCGCTCGGAGCAAGCTTCTTACCCGCTTTCATGGCTTTATTAAGCTGGCCTTTTACCGAGGTTCCTCTATTGATAGCTTCGAGGCGCTGACGATTTCTCTGCACGTTATTGGCGTCTGCGATGTGTTCGATCAGCGTCTGTTTCAAAGCCTCTAAACCAAACTGTACCTTTTCAGGTGCAATCGCTAGTGGTAAAGCAATATCAGGCTTCAGAAGTGTTTGATTGTATTCAAGGGCCTGAGCAATGATCTTAGCTTTTGCCGAGGTTGGATTCTCCAAATTGTAAGGTGGCTGCCACTCTTCCACCGGCTTTAACCGATCGACTTGGTTGACGACAGTGATCACAATGGGCTGCTTGCGCGAAATGTTCTTAGGATCATCGTAAAATGCATCAAACTTATCTTTAAGCTGTTTATCCAATTCACGAGCAGACTGATTCGCCTTAAGTACCCACAACACCACATCAGCTTGAGTCATCTCTTTAAGCATCACAGCTTCGGTTTTAGCGTTTCCATCCAACCCTTGAAGATCAACTACTCTCACATCGTTGTCATCAACAAATGCGTTGTAAACCGTCGAGGTGTCCGTTGATGGTAGAACATCCACCTCAGCAACCATTTCCTGCTTGAGAGCATTGATAATCGATGATTTACCAGAGCTCGTTTGCCCGACCAGTACAATTCTCACTGGTTCTAATTCAGGAGCGAAACGCTTCTGGTCGACTTCTGAAACATCGGAAACTTTTAACGCTTCATCTTCAATGCTGAAACGCCCACTGTATAAATCGATCGCAACGGCTGCTACTTCATCGAGCAAGGCTTGTTTCGCTGCATATTGCATGTCGTCCACAACGCCCTTTGTCATAGACGCTGTCGCTTGCTCACGACCTAAGTCAGAAATAACCTTCAATGGATTCAAATACAGATTTTTAAGGTGATTACCCCAAATCGCCGCTTTGAAGATCTTTTGTCCCAATTCACCATATTTATCATAGG
>NZ_MCYD01001409.1:0-2984 GCF_002876325.1 Vibrio sp. 10N.261.52.A1 | reverse complement strand
GGTTCAATAAGCCTTGGGTCGTCGGCAGCGTCCATGTTGTGTATACATAAGCATTTGATGTGCTATAAACCTCACCACTCCTCACTATGACGTAACTGTCACTGTCATTGGCCCAATAATTTGTTCCTTCCTTTATTAAGTCACTGGTTAGATTTGAGGGTAGATTGTTACCACTCCGTTTAGAGAGTTCGATGGCTTGTTCCATTGTAGGAAGCGTCCAATCGTTGATACCGCAATTCTTTAACCCTCGAACTGTATTGGACACTTTGCCAACTTTTATATAATCCTGTTCCGTAGCCCAAAAAATCGGCTCACCTTTGCCCTCATTGTCATATTCAGCGATGCAATTGAAACTATCCCACTTATAACTCGGTCCATATGAAGTTTCTTTAAATTTTGCAGGGGTATTTAAATCTTGCATCGGAACAAATGTGATTGCGTAGAATTCACCGGTTTTATCTGTTGTTGCCCAAAGAGGTTCGCTCGCAGGGTTTTTAACGGTTTCTTTAGCATTTTCTTTTAACCTAATGGCCACATTATCTTTGTCATACGCTTCGGTGCCGATAAATTGTGGCTTCGATACAACGGGATGCCACGTTTTTCCTTGGTCGTTGGTGTATTCGTAATGTTGAGGTAATTCGAAACTGCTTTCTTGCCCCCCAATGGTGACTTTTTGCCAGTAATCCCAGTCATAACCGTTGGTGAGGTTAGCTTTAGCCTTATCCTTAGCCTCAAATTCGGGATTAATGATCCTTGCTCCTACCCCCTTGGGCACCGGGATATCGAATACCTTGGTGAAGTCTTCCGTAGGCGAAGCTATCTCACCGCTAGCTCTGGCATGGCTGACACTTCTTGCTACGCGTAATTGGACATCTGTTGCGCTTCTCGCTTCGTTACCCACATGGAAAGGCATTGTCACTACTTTGGTCCATGTTGCCCCTGAATCGAGCGATACTTCATAATCCTCGGGGTTATACGGCTCAACGATGCGCCAATCAAGAGTGTTGTCGATATCATTTACAACCAGATTTTGTGGTGCATCAGGTTTGAAAGTATAGGGTTTATCAGAGCAGAGCAGTTCGCCAGGAGGGTGCTGCTTTATCGCGTTTTCTTTTACTCGCACGCAGACCTGTCCGCTGGCAAAAGCTTTATTATCAACGAGCTGAGGATTACCGGTGACCGCATTAAAGTGAAGCCCTCGATCTAGTGAATACTCGTAGGAACTAACTTCTTCAAATGTTTCAACGGGCTGCCATTGGAATGTATCCTGTGTGTCGTCAACCATTGGATTGGTTGGGGCGACCGGTTGACTATCTGAATGGGTAAAAGCTGAATCGATCGTCAGTTCATATCCAGGCGGTCTCGCATTCGATGAGTTACTTTTCACACGAATCGAAATCGTACCCTCTGGGTATGATGCATTTTCGAGTATGAATGGAACTCCCGTTACATCCTGCCAGTCCTTATCAAGGCCAAGCTTTATCTCATAAAATGATGGGGCCTCGTAGCCATCTACCCAGAACCAATTGATCAGGTTGCTGTTGTCATTGGCAAAATCGAGTGTCGGTTGCTCTGGTTTTGGTGGTGTAACGGTCATTGGAGCGGTTGCCGCTCTGATGGAACCAGCTAGATGTCCAAGTGTACTATTTTCAGCAACTCGTACTTGTAAATGACCACTTGGTATGTCGAGGTCAGCGATATTCTGTGGCTTTTCTGTTGCCCGGATCCAGTTGGTTCCGTTGTCCAGTGAGTATTCATAAAGGCTTGGAGCATTGAAAGAATCGACAAAATCCCAATCAAATCGGTTTTTTGCATCATCGACGTAAATTTTATAAGGGGC
The DNA here is from genome assembly GCF_002876325.1 of Vibrio sp. 10N.261.52.A1. Taxonomy (NCBI): domain Bacteria; kingdom Pseudomonadati; phylum Pseudomonadota; class Gammaproteobacteria; order Vibrionales; family Vibrionaceae; genus Vibrio; species Vibrio sp. 10N.261.52.A1. The sequence goes on along the minus strand of NZ_MCYD01001409.1, from coordinate 1,144 downwards.
CGCTGGCTCGGTTTTTAACGTATATGCTTCATTTGAAACTGCAATGTTTCCTGCTGGTGTGTTTCGTGTTTTCGAAGCGGCAACTCTTACCTGAACAGCCCCTTCTTTGAGCGCTTGGGACCCGACATGAATCGGTTTTCGGGTCACGGTTGCCCACGTATTTCCCGAGTCTAATGAGTATTCGTAATCTGAATTTTGGTTGAAACCACGGACAAATTGCCAGTTGAACGTATCAGATACATCATCTACTTCGATATGTTTAGGTGCAGGAGGAGCGATTAAGATTGCACCACTGCTGATATCCGATTGAGATATTGTAAGTTGGTCTTTGAACGCCTCACCAAGTTTTTTCAACGTGTTGTTTGTTCCAGGTGCACCATGTGAGAGTAAATCTGTTCGCGCTTTCAAGGCGATTAGATCTAGCGAAGCGAGTTTGTACATAGCGCCTTTACGAGCATTTATTTGATCTATGCCTGCCTCAATGGAAGCCTTTTGTGCCTCTTGAATTACGCGGGTTAAACCGCGAGCAAGCATATGTAATTCTTCGCTATTTGATGAGTTTGATGAGGCGTAATCACTTATAACCAGTTGCTTCTCAACTCCTAGCTCTTGGGCAATCAATTGTGCCGCCATGTCAAAGCTGATCCCACTGCTTTGTGCGACGCTGGCGATGAGTGAGGTGACCGGGCTAACAACCGCGGAGTGTGTTTTTGGTATTTCAAGTGTGAATGTTAAATCTATGGTCTGGTTTGGCATATCCATGTCGATGGTTTGGTTTGCGATTGCCTCAACCAAGAGCGTCTGTTCTGAACTCTCATCATCAAGATTTAATTCAAAGTACCCATTGGAATCTGTTGTTGAGACATCTCCATCTGCGGAATCACACATAGCATTGTGGTTTTTATCTAAACAGACTTTCGCTTTGTGTAGGTAACCATCGAGAGCTACCCCTGACAGTTTTTCTGCATCTGCTTCTACGAACGATTGTGCCTGTTTTTCATCTGATCCTGCGCCACCACAAGCCATTAGCATTGTGGACATGAGCGAAACACCCACCAATGTGTATGGATTCCTTACCACTTGAACTCCAAATATTTTATAAATTACTCATAAGAAAGGCCGCTGATGTTAATTTAAATGATAG
>NZ_MCYD01001408.1:0-1994 GCF_002876325.1 Vibrio sp. 10N.261.52.A1 | reverse complement strand
CCGAAAGATCGAGCGATTAACTATTAGACAAAACGGTTCGTCATAAAACAAAAGAAGGAGCATTTGCTCCTTCTTTATGATTCAAAACTTAGTTTAACTTGTTAAGCGTTGGGTATTCAGAGTTCTTGATATCATCAATACTCTTCACGAATGGCTTCAAGTTTTTAAGTGAACTAGGTAGTGTTGAGATCGCCTTTTTTGCTTCTAAACGTGTTGCGTAGTCACCGTAAAGTACTGTGAACCACTTAGTGCCGTTAACCATCTTGTAGTTTTCCCAAACTGGCTGAGAAGTCGTTGGTAGCATTTTCACGAAAGAGTCGACTTTACTTTGGCTGCCAACCGCAACAACTTGAACTGTGTAACCAAAACGCTGGTTCATGTCTTGTTGCTTCTTAGTTGGACCCTTCACTGCCGCAACTGGCTTAGCCTGAGTTGTTTGAGTGACTTTCTGCTCAACAGGTTCTGTTTTGATCACGTTAACGACATTCTCTTCAACAACGCCTGATTGCTGTGATTGAGACACAACTGGAGCTTCAACTTTGGCAGTTTTGTACTCTTCTTGATAACTATCTGAAGTCACATCCGTGATGTAGTTTTCAGATACACATGCAGCCAAGAGCAGTGGCAAAGTCGCAATTGCAATTTTTTTCATGGAAAGCTCTATATCCTTAATAATAATTACTATAAATCATGCCGATACGTCGGTTTAGAATCAAGTTAACTTTGAGATTATACACCATTAGTGGGTGACCTATTTCACAAACTTAATGCAGTGTTTGCTTATTCATCTTAATTCGGTGAATTTGCCATCAACCTGTCATCGAAAATTAAGTTACGATGAACTTACGTGCATTGCTAGGATATGTCTATGAATCATCTTGATCCCCTACTGAAACCCCGTTCGATTGCTGTTGTAGGTGCTTCTCAGCGTGAAAACCGAGCGGGATACATCGTTATGAATAATCTGTTGCACGGGGATTTTAAAGGCGCGGTAATGCCGGTTACGCCTAAATACGATTCTGTGGCGGGTGTACTTTCCTACAAAAACATTTTGTCGTTACCAATCGTTCCTGACCTTGCGATTCTTTGTACCAACGCGACTCGCAATATAGCTATCTTTGAGGAGTTAGCGGAGAAAGGCATTGCGTCTGTCATTGTTCTATCTTCAGACATGCAACAACCGAGTGATAACGGAGAAACGTACGACTCACGATGCCTAGCGATTGCGAAAAAACACAATATAAGAATGCTTGGTTCAAACAGCTTAGGAGTGATCATCCCTTGGCTTAACTTAAATGCATCCTTCTCTCCTGTTACCGCACTGCCCGGCAAGATTGCGTTTGTTTCTCAATCTGCAGCGGTGTGCACCACGATACTTGATTGGGCGAATGATAAAGAGATTGGTTTCTCTGCATTTATCTCAATCGGTAACGGCACGGATATCGAGTTTTCTGAACTGTTGGATTACCTGAGTACCGACTCCCACACGGAAGCGATATTGCTATATGTAGATAGCATTAAAGACGCAAGACGCTTCATTTCGGCTGCCCGTGCAGCTTCACGTAACCGAAGAATACTAGTACTAAAAGGTGGCCGAACTGCCAAAGGTCGAGCAGCAGCAATGGCACATACTGGTGGTGCAGATACGCTCGATATTATTTACGATTCGGCTATTCGTCGTAGTGGTATGTTGCGTGTTAAAAACTTGCATGAACTGTTTGCTGCGGTAGAAACCCTAACTCACTCTGTCCCATTACGTGGAGAGCGACTGGCGATTGTCACGAATGGTGGTGGCCCTGCGATTATGGCTGTTGATACGTTATTCGAACGTGGCGGCAAACTCGCTGAGTTATCGGAAGAGACGCTCGAAAAACTCAATAAGGTGTTACCTTCAAGTTGGTCGCATAGCAATCCTATCGATATTGTTGGTGATGCGGGTGATCAGCGTTATATCGATACGATCAACACACTACTCGATGGTGATGAAGCGGATG
>NZ_MCYD01001407.1:0-3170 GCF_002876325.1 Vibrio sp. 10N.261.52.A1 | reverse complement strand
ACCCGAAAGACGCAAACGACATCGGCTTTAAAGACGGTGATGATGTTTGGGTTGAAGGTGCAGAGAAGGGCCGTATTAAGGTGAAAGCGATGGTAACACGTCGTGTTAAACCGGGTTTGGCGTTCATCCCATTCCACTTCGGTGGTAAGTTCCAAGGTGAAGATTTGCGTTCTAAGTACCCAGAAGGCACTGATCCTTACGTTATTGGTGAAGCTGCTAACACAGCAACCACCTATGGTTACGACCCTGTCACGTTGATGCAGGAAACGAAAGTAACCCTTTGTAATATTCGTAAAGCGTAAGGAGTCTTAAAATGGCTAGAATGAAATTTCTTTGTGACACCAAGCGTTGTATCGAGTGTAACGGTTGTGTCACTGCATGTAAGAATGAAAACGATGATGCTCTGGAATGGGGTATTCAACGTCGTCGCGTTGTGACATTGAACGATGGCGAACCGGGTGAAAACTCAATCTCAGTAGCGTGTATGCACTGTACTGATGCACCGTGTATGGCAGTTTGTCCTGCAGACTGTTTTGAACACACAGAAGACGGCATCGTGCTTCACAACAAAGATCTGTGTATCGGTTGTGGTTACTGTTTGTTTGCTTGTCCGTTTGGCGCACCTCAATTCCCTAAACAGGAAGCATTTGGTGAGCGCGGTAAGATGGACAAATGTACCTTCTGTGCTGGCGGCCCTGAAACAGAACCAGGTTCTGTAGAAGAACGTCAGAAGTACGGTGCGAACCGTATTGCTGAAGGTAAGCTTCCAATGTGTGCTTCACTATGTTCTACCAAAGCACTGCTTGCGGGCGACGCAGAGAAAGTTTCTGATGTTTTCCGTCAACGTGTTGTTGAACGTGGTGCGAAAGGCGCGGGCTGGACAGACGGTAATGACCTGTCTTACGACGCAACTAAGAGCTAAGTAGGAGAGACATATGCTTACAATGTTTAAGCGTCTCTTCCTTGTTGTGCTGCCAATGTTGGCAGCACTAACAATGCTTTCTCCTATGAGTCATGCATCTGAGACGAACTCATCACAAACTCAAGCAAGCTCAGCTGAAAGAGAAGTGGTTCAACTTGCTGGTGCGGATTACTGGCGACAAGTTAGAGATGGACAATCAGGTTACACCACATCTCAGTCTCCTGAGCATGGCGTACTCATCAGTACACCAGGTCAAACTTGGTACATCTTAAAAGAGAAGTGGATGTCACCAGCTGGTGCTGTGGCTATCTTTGGTAGTATCGCTTTTGTCACTCTGATGTACGTAGTGATTGGTCCATTGATGCTCAGTGCACCAAGAACAGGTCGTAAGATCAAACGTTGGTCTCGACTGGATCGTGCATTGCACTGGAGCATGGCGTTTACCTTCCTGACACTGGCGTTCAGTGGCTTGATGTTGGTTTATGGTAAGCACTTCTTGAAGCCATACATCCCAACGGATCTATGGGGCTTTATCATTCTATTGGCAAAGCAGTACCACAACTACATTGGTCCGATTTTCTACGTGCTATTGATGGCAGTGCTTATCAAATGGTGGCGTAAATCGATCTTTAAGAAAGTGGATATCCAGTGGTTCTTGAAACTTGGCGGTATGGTAGGGAAACATAAAGGTTCTCACCCGTCTGCAGAGTTCTCAAATGCTGGTGAAAAAGCGCTGTTCTGGCTACTTATCGTTATGGGTAGTGTCGCTGCAATCAGTGGTTTGGTATTGGACTTCCCAATCTTTGGTCAAACTCGCCGTGATATGGAGCTTTCAAACTTAGTTCATATGTTGGCTGCTCTGATCCTTATCTGTGGTTTCGTGTTCCACATCTATATCGGCCTGTTCGGTATGGAAGGCGCACTAGAAGGCATGGTAACGGGTGAAGTTGATGAAACCTGGGCGAAAGAGCACCATGATCTTTGGTACAACGAAGTAATGGAACAAGAGAAAAACGGCGTTGAACAAAGCGCAAACGCAACAACAGAGAAAACGGAAGGGGTGAATAAGAATGAACAAAACTCATAAAGGTATTTGGGTTGCTTACATCCTAAGCTGCTTTACACCATTTACTTGTCTTATCTCTGGTGTGATTGCGATTATCTACGCTGGCTACCGTTTAGACAAAGGCGAAGATGGCGAAGTAGTGGATACCCATTACTACGGCTTGATCCGCTCGTTCTTCTTGAACCTAACCTTCTTTGTAGTTCTTATCGTAACGGTAGCGACCTCAAACGGCGTGTTAATCGGCGTGAACGATTACTGGTATCAAAACCATATCATCGATGACATCGCTTACTACATTCCATATGTAGGTATGTTATTCGGTGGGGTTGCGATTGTGGTTTGGTTTATCCGCATGTATCAAGGTATGCAGCGTTTAAGTCAAAATCTACCGCAAAACCCGTCTACAGGACCAAACCTGTAACGCCAGTGCGTTAGCTAAAGCTCGAAAGCAAAGCCCAGTGATTATTTCACTGGGCTTTTTGTTTTTAGGTCTCCGGCTAGAAACATAGCCGTCAGTTGCGTTCGATCTCTATATCCAGACCCACTCATTGACCGCCTCAATATGGTGCAACTCCCTTATTTGGTGCAGTTGGTGTTGTTATTTTTCCGATATTTAAGATCCATAAAAGTGCACCTAAATATTTAGCCATTCAAAATCAACAGCTTAAAAACAAAAACTGTTGCACCAAAATTACACCATACACTTGGAACACATCTTGCGTTCACTGTTGAGTCTTTAATTAATTACGATATTGAATCGCACGATATCAGTGCAAATCAGATAAAGCGAAAGGAGAATGCTTTAATGAGTGAAACGGTGACTCAAGTTCATAGTGCAGTACAAACCCTTACCCAAAGTTCAGATACTTTATTCCTCTTACTCGGCGCGATCATGGTCTTCTTGATGCACGCTGGCTTTGCTTTTCTCGAAGTCGGTACTGTGCGAAAGAAAAACCAAGTCAACGCGCTGGTTAAGATCCTTTCAGACTTTGGTGTCTCCGCCATCGCTTATTTCTTTATCGGTTATTGGGTGGCTTACGGCGCGCACTTTTTTGCCGACGCAGAAACATTGTCCCAAGGTAATGGGTACGAATTGGTTAAGTTTTTTTTCCTAATGACCTTTGCAGCAGCAATACCTGCAATAGTTTCTGGTGGTATCGCGGAACGTGCGCGTTTCTATCC
>NZ_MCYD01001406.1:0-4087 GCF_002876325.1 Vibrio sp. 10N.261.52.A1 | reverse complement strand
AGGTAAACGTGCAAAATTTCCGTCAAATCGTTGAGCTTTCCAATGCTGTACACCCAAATACCAAAGGTTTAACCCGAATCAAGAAAAATCTGCGCTTTACACTATGGGGCGTTATGAACCCAAAGATCATTCGCAAAGTGCATCAGCTTAAAGAGAAAAACAATCTCTCAAACCTTCTTGAGCAGAATCCTAAAATCTTTGAAAAGCCACTCAAACCATTCATCTGTATTGGCATCAAACCTAAAACACGTGCTTCGTTACTGCATTCTCACTTCGAACTTTTAGAACAAACATTTGGTCCAAATACAGTGCATCTGCACCTTTCTAACTTTGAGCTTCTTACCTTTGCAGATCGAAATGGAGATGAGTTTAGGATTGAGACTTTCTCGGGGGAGTCGCGTGAAGGCTCCTTGGGGATCAGACTCGTCGAAGCCAATACTGGGCTGACTATTTATTCGGTCACCTTCAATATCTCTGATAACAATGGGCAACGCACCATGCACATCGGCTGCCTACAAGGCACGAACAAGCGCATCACTAGCAGCCAGGATAAGATCAAAGAACTAACGCGTTCGTTACACGGGTTAAGGCCAAAGTCACTGATGGTTGAGCTCGCAATTATGTTTGCGAATTACATGAAAGTTGATGAGATTCTAGCTGTTTCGAATAAAGGTCATATCTACCAAGCGATGCGCTATATCGGCTCAAAACGAGGGGCAATAACGTTTGATTACAACACACTATGGACTGAAAATGGCGCCACTTTGGTCGATAAACACTGGTTTTCTTTGCCCACTAAGCCTCTTCGTAAAGACACTGACACATTGAAAAAGACCAAACGCCGCTTGTACACAAAACGCTATGATTGGCTCAAGGAAACCGAAGAGCAGGTTATTACACGGTTAAACGAAATTAAGTTCACTCCTAAGTTAAATTAAGCATTGATAGAAATGTCCAAATACACTTTTGAGCTATTCCTAATCTAGGTTAAAAGCACAACCTTTACTTATACACGGGTTCTGAAGCCAAATAACCATACATTGCATACTCCATTACGCTCGATCTGTTCTAAGTGTAATCACTTAATCATCAAGCATAGCGAGTCTTACAAGATTTTACGCTAGATGGGTGTTATTTGCGCCACATATACACAAACTGATCGTTTTGCGAGGTGATTTCAAAACCAAATCGGAGATACAACTCCCCAACGCGGTTACCTTGCAGATAACACAACTCTACTGGCTTATTAAGCTTTGAAGCGTGGGCTAAACAATCCGTCAAAACTTGGCTTCCAATCCCCTTGCCATGATATTCAGGCAGCAAGAAAAATCGACAAAAGTAGAAGTGGTCACCTTTGTCTTGCAGCAACACACTGCCAATGGCTTTGCCTTGAAATTCAATAATCTCAGGTCTTTCTTCTTCCCACTCTTCGGCGTGTATATCTCGCTGGACTTGTTCATCCCAACCAAATACGGCTTTGATCGGTTCGAACTCGGCGGCCTTTTTAAGCTCGAACAGAAATTCATAATCTGATGATTGAGCGGGCCTTGTTGAATACTTCAAAATATCTCCAAAAGTCACTAGGGCGTCTTGCTTAAATAAGGTTTATTTAGGGTCTAGTTGATAACGCAATACTTCGTGTCTATCTTGCTCTGAATAAAATGTACTCAAGAACCGACCACCGCACTTCTCAATCACTCTCTTCGAAGCGATATTGCCACTTTCACAAGTAATGATAACGCTTTCTGTTAACGCGTGATGTTGTATCCAAGACAACATATAGCTAGCAACACCCCGCCCTCTCGCTTGGGGCAAAGTTTCATAGCCTATGTGTCCGATGACGTCATGGATGTAATCAGTTGTTCCATGGCGAACTCGAATCACACCAAGGATCTCGCCACAATCGATACAAAAATAAGTAGAAGCTGGAGTCCAACCTTCTGGCAAACCTTCACCTTTAGAATAAGCAACACGTCTTTTTAAATAGGCATCACTACTATCAGAAATACCAGTGTAGATATCAAGCCCATCTTCAGCACAAGCATTCACATAATGATGAAAGGCTGTTGAATGCGATAAATCGGCTTTGACTATATCCATGTCGTTTTCACTCCTACTTAATGCTTGTCTGACTGTGCGCTGAGCCTAAGCTAAACGCATGAAGTATTCTTGATTGCCTGTATGTTCATCAACTTGTTCGCGAACAATTTCAAAACCTTGGGAAAGGTAAAACCCAATACTTGCTTGATTCTCTCGGTACACACTCAAAGACAAATTCGGACGCTGCAGCTTGGCATGTGTCATGAGTTGTTTGCCGATACCACATCCCTGCTCTATTGGGCTCACAAAGATCGCCGCTAACACGCCCTCATGGAGCGAATAAAAACCACAAACTTGGCCACCGTTCAGATAGACATAGGTTTGTGACGCAGGAAGGTAAATATCACGCATATTGCCCACTTGTGACTTCCAAAACTCAGGCGCTATAAAATCATGTGCCTTGATGGAAGCCTCAAGCCAAATATCTAGAACGGCATCAGTGTAGGCTGTTCTGTATTCTCTAATCATTAACTTTTTACCTAATGTCATTAATCTTCTAGAAAGTATGCCGAGAAAGCTAAGTGAAGCATTGAACATTTGCGACAATCGCGCAAAACATAGATTACTGTTTTTTCACGTACTTCGCGGTTACTAACATTTCACCGCCAGCATCCAGTTTGCAATCTAGCTGGTGGTCTTTACCTTCGTTGATTCGTCGAATCACAGCTTTAGTACCGATTTTTAGCACGCTAGCACTGCCTTTTACTTTTAAATCTTTGATGAAGGTGACTTTGTCGCCAGTCTCTAACACAACGCCATTAACGTCTTTCACTCGCGCAGCTTCTCTTTCCAAACGTTCTTCTTCTGGATTCCACTCATAAGCGCACTCAGGGCAGATTAAGTTGTTTTGGTCTGGGTAAACATATTCAGACTGACATTGCGGGCAAGGAGGTAAAGACATACGTTACTACTTCATTTAAATGGAATTTATGTTCATCTTAATGGCTCTTGCCAAGGTTAGCGAGCATAAATCGGATCAATTGCATCAAGATAAGTTGGCGATAAGAAAGAGTGGCTCCAAAACGAACAAACACAGCAAATAGCTGTGTTTGTTTAAAGGGTTGAGATAAGCAGAGCGGCTTAACGTTCAACTTTAGGCGAGTAAATGGAATACGCCGTGATTTGACCAGCGACGATCGCAGAGAACATAAATAGTGCCGATAAACCGATACTTGGAATCGGTAAGATAGACTGCTCAAATACCGATTGGCTGGCACTGACTAGAACACGGCTACCTGGAACTAAGATAATGATCCCTTGAACAATATAGATAGAACCCGTTAGATCCATCTTTTTCGCAATCCAAGTTCCGTAGAGCGTAATCAAGACTGTCGTTACCCAAGTGCCGACTACCCAGCCACTATCAAAACCAAGATAAAATGGCCCCCACATACCGAGAACCGCAACTGGCAAGCCTAATAGAATATCGGTTGGGCGGGCATTAAACATCACACCGATAGAGACAGAAATCAGCACCAAACCGGAGATATGCATCCAAGTCGGAACAGCATTGGTGTAATCAATGGATACCGCTTGTCCCCATAATGCTTCACCAATATTTAGGCCCATGATGATGCCAACAAACAGCTTTATCAGTGTTAACGCACTCTGCCCTAGTAAGCTGGTACCAGAGACTAAATCGTTAAAGGCCAAACACTCCAGTGCGTTGGCTATGGATAACCCGGGGACAAACAAAACGATCGAGGCAATACACAACGCCCAGACCGGAATCGGTAGCCCTGTGCTTGCCAAAAATGCCACAGCAATGCCGGTTAATAGTGCAGAGATGAATTCAACCGCAATCGCGCGGCGTGAATGAAGAACTTGCTGACATACCCAAACCATCAAGCCAAGTAACGCAGAGAAGCCTACCGCTTCTAAAGTACTGCCGACCAACATTAGATAGGCAGGTGGAATCCCCATATTCGCCAGTGCGGTAATCCATTTAGAATATCCAACCGGCTCTGGGACAGGTTCACTGCTTGGT
>NZ_MCYD01001405.1:0-2107 GCF_002876325.1 Vibrio sp. 10N.261.52.A1 | reverse complement strand
CAGTGTGGCGGGTCAAGCCGCAGGTTGGTATCGAGCTTCTAAGCCAGCAGCTTTCTACGGTGGTAACTCCCCGACTACGGATAACGACCTAAATGCTCAAGAGCTCGTTCGCGAAGCCCTCAACCAGTTAGCTCAAGACCCTAGCATCAACCTCGCTGATTACGATATTGAGGATCGCTACGATTACGATGGTGACGGAGACTTCCGTGAGCCAGACGGCGTAATTGACCACCTAATGGTGTTCCATGCTTCTGTAGGTGAAGAAGCCGGTGGTGGCGTGTTAGGTCCTAATGCAATTTGGTCTCACCGATTCAACCTTGGACGCACACATGTGCTAGAAGGCACCTCTAGCTCGCTTCCAGACCGCTTTAATGGCCAGTACGCGGCGTTTGATTACACGATTCAACCGATTGACGCAGCAGCCGGTGTTTGTGCTCACGAATATGGCCATGATTTAGGCCTTCCAGATGAGTACGACACGCAATACACGGGCAAGGGTGAACCAGTCTCTTATTGGTCTATCATGTCTTCTGGCAGCTGGGCTGGTCAAATTGGCGGTACTCAACCAACCGCATTCAGTTCTTGGGCAAAACACTTCCTACAAAAGTCTATTGGTGGTCGTTGGATTAATGATGACCAAATCTCAATTGATGACCTGGAAGACAATCCACAAATTTACACCTTGTTCCAAACGACAGATAACTCCCGTCCGAACATGATTAAGGTCGACCTTCCAGAGAAACAAATCGAAGGTTTGAAACCGTTCGAGGGTGAGTACTCATTCCACTCTCAAAAAGGCGACGACCTGAAAAATAGAATGACCCGTAAGCTGGAAATCCCGGCGGGCGATTCTGCAATGCTTACCTTCAAAACTTGGTACCAAATCGAGAAAGACTATGACTTTGCTCGTGTCCTTGTGAACGGGCAAGCCATCGCAGGCAACATCACCTCTATGGATGACCCCTACAACACCGGCCTAGTGCCTGCGGTTGGTGGAGAGTCTAACGGGTGGATTGATGCTGAATTTGATGTTTCTCAATGGGCAGGACAAGAAGTCGAGCTTTCGTTCGAGTACATTACCGATGGCGGCTTAGCCATGGAAGGTTTCTACTTAGACAACCTGAGCCTTGTCGTTGACGGTGACACAGTTGCGGTAGATGACGGCGAAGATAACTCTAGCTTTGCGCTTAATGGCTTCAAATTGAGCAATGGTTTCCATCAAGCTCAACACTACTACCTACTGCAATGGCGCAGTCATATGGACGTGGATGAAGGCTTGGCGAATATCAAGCGCATGGGCCAGCTCATGTCGTTCGATCCAGGTCTGATCATTTGGTATGTCGATGAGTCGCTCACTGATAACTGGGTAGGCAAGCATCCAGGAGAAGGCTGGTTAGGTGTGGTCGATGCAGACCAAAATGCCATGATTTGGCAAAACTCAGGAAAAGTCGCTCAAACACGTTACCAAGTCCGTGATGCCGCGTTTTCACTGAAAGATCATACTCCTATGCGTCTTGTGAACAGTGACAACGATGTGCTTCAGGACACAAGCCTAGTGGGTACAGCGAGCTTCTCTGATGATCAAGATTACACATCACCACAAGCTCCTGATTCGGGTCGTATTTTGACTAAGTTTGGTTTGGTGGTAGACATTGTTAACCAAAGCGATGTCAACGAATACGGTGTGGTACGTCTGTCGAAAGTAAGCCAACACAACATCGCGCCAACAGCGAACTTCGAACTCAATACTGATGGGTTGAACGTCTCAGCCCGTAACTTCAGTTCGGATCAAGATGGTGAGATCATCAGCTACCTATGGGACTTCGGCAACGGCGTAACAAGCAGTGAAATCGCGCCAACGTGGACTTACCAAGAAGCCGGCGAATACACAGTCAGCCTAACGGTAGTCGACGACAAAGATGCTAACGCATCGTTTAGCTCAATCGTTAATGTTGAGGTTCCAAACGCGCTTCCTGAAGCAAGTGCGAAGTACATTCACTTAGGTCGTTGGGTCACTATGTGGTCAACAAGCTCAGACAGTGATGGGCGAATTGTCGATACAGAGTGGACATTACCAAATGGAAAAGTGAAACGAGGTCGTACATTC
>NZ_MCYD01001404.1:0-3559 GCF_002876325.1 Vibrio sp. 10N.261.52.A1 | reverse complement strand
TTATTATAGCGTGTGGTTATAAATAAAATTAAAACCAATTAAAAGCACTCTATAAATTGCGTTAGTACATCTACTAAATCTAGCACGTAACAACCCCTTGTTAGCAAGTTATCAATATCTAACAGACGCATGTTGGCACATGGAGAACCTATAATGAACGCACCACTGAAGAAGCCTTTGGAGAATAATCAGGCACTGCAAGACCCTCGAAATCGAACCGTCACCACTATTAATAGCACCGATGCGCTGGCTATGATTGAGCATGGCAGTGAGCTGACATTAAATGTATCGACACCTGTTGGCACCAAGTTTCTCGCAACCACCAAATTTATCGGCACTCACAGTGATAACTGTATCCTGATTGAGGTGCCGGAAGTATCCAGTGATGACCTACGCTTTTTCTTTCAGGAAGGCTTCTGGATGACGGCACGTGCCTACTCTCTGCGAGGCGAAGGGGCTCTGATCCATTTTAGGTCTCAGATTCACCACACCATTGGCGAACCCTTTCCTATCATCGTGCTTTCCACGCCAAGTACCATGCAAGTCACGCAACTGCGTAAAGAAACGCGCTATGAAGTGAACCTAAGCTCTCGCGTGATCTTTGATGATCAACGCATGAACTGCGAGATCAGAGACCTCTCGAAGAGTGGCTGTCGCTTTGTCACATCACCAACCTCTCGTCCGATTCAGGTAGCCGACCGAGTCTCTATCGAAATTACGCCTGAGAACTACAATGGTCCGCTGATTCCGCCACTTCGAGGGATTGTGTGTAATCTGCAAAGATCAACGCACTACGCGCGTTATGGTGTCGAATTTGATGATATCGGTAAGGCCAATGCCAAGAACCTGCTCAGTAAGCTGAAGTTCGACGGCACCAAACTTCGTTTGCGTAATGCTTAAGCGCTAGAGATTGTAAAAATAAAAAAAACAGCCATCGATAATATCGATGGCTGTTTCGTTTAAGGTTAACGGTTATTTAGCTAATCTACTTAAAGCGTTAAGCTATTTACGCAGTGCGTTGAGTTTAGCCTGAGCGATACCAAAGATAGTATCGATTGGGTAGCTTCCCTCATCACTCGGTTCACCAGCGGCTTTCCCCGTGAACAGCTCAATCGCCTCTGTCACATGATCAATCGCCCAGATATTGAACTCGCCCTTTTCCACCGCTTTAACGATGTCACTGCGCAGCATCAGGTTATGAACATTAGAGCGCGGGATGATAACCCCTTGCTCATTAGAACGACCTTTGATTTCACATACATCAAAGAAGCCTTCAATCTTCTCGTTCACACCACCAATTGGCTGAGACTCACCGAACTGGTTCATCGAGCCAGTAATCGCAATGTCTTGACGGTTTGGCTGCTTAGAAAATGCAGATACAACGGCACAGAACTCCGCCATACTCGCACTATCGCCATCAACGCCACCATAAGACTGCTCGAAGGTGATGTTAGTCGTAAGCGGGACTTTAGCCGTCTTACCAAACACAGAAGAGAGATATGCCGACAAGATCATCACCCCTTTCGAGTGAATGCTGCCGCCAAGGTCTACGTTTCTTTCAATATCAATCACTTCACCGTCACCATAAGCGGTGGTTGCCGTGATTCGGTTTGGCGCACCAAACATGTGATCCGTTGTGCTTAATACCGACAGCGCATTGACCTGCCCTACAGCTTTACCATCGACATGAATCAAAGTTGTGCCGTTAGTAAAGGTTTCCATTACGCTGTCTTGCAGTCGTCCAACACGCATCTGTTGGTTCGATAACGCTTGGTCGACGTGCGATGCACGAATCAGATTCGATTTCGAACCTCTCGCCACATAGTTAGATTCACGAAGCAGATTAGCAATGTGTGCTGAGTGCAGTGACAACTTACCTTGGTCACCCGCCTGACGAGAACTGTGTTCAATGATGCGAGCAATCGCCTTGCGGTCACAGTGGAGCATATTGTTGTCATGGACGATGCTCGAAATGAAGCGCGCATAATGCATTTCAGAATCAGCAGTACGCTTCATCTCATCCTCAAAATCAGCCGTCACACGGAACAGCTCACCAAACTCTGCATCATAATGCTGCAGCAGTTGGTATGTGCGGTAATCACCAAACAAGATGATCTTAACGTCCAGAGGAATAGGTTCTGGGTCGAGCGACACCGCTCCCGTTAACGTCACCTCTTTCTCTAATGAAGTGAAGCTTAACTGGCGAGAACGCAGCGCACGTTTCAAGCCTTCCCATACGTAAGGTTGTTCTAGCACTTTGACCGCATCTATCAACAGCACACCGCCGTTCGCTCGGTGTAAGCTACCTGCGCGAATCAACGAGAAATCAGTAAATACTGTGCCTTTAAAGGTTGCCGTTTCTACATAACCAAACAAAGAGTGATAGTTCGGATTCTCCTCGACCACAATCGGGAGAGTGTCTTCCTTCTGGCTTACTATCACGTTCACTTTGTAGCGACGCGGCATTTTCTTGTCCAAAGAAGCCGTCGCGACTTCAGCCTGCTCAGTACTCTCTTCTAAGAAAATATCAGCGTTATCGACAATGTCTTTACGCAGTGCGGTTAGGTACTTTTTAATGTCTGGATATTCGCTGTAATCCTTCTTCAATTGCTTGATGAAGTGCGTGATCACATCTCGCGCCGTGTCATCATTCAGCTTTTGAATTTTCTCGGTATACGTCTCTTCAAGTTCCGTCAGTTCACGAGAAACCGTTCGCAACCCAACTTCCAGCGCATCGATGGTTTTATCGAACTGGTCTTGCTCTTCCGGTGACAGCAGATCAAAGCTCTCTTCGGTATGAAGCTCATCGCCGTTCATTGCTACGAATTGGTAATCACCTTGAGTGGTGATCGTCAGGTTCACGCCGTTCTTTTTTGCTTCTTGGCTGATCGCTTCTAACGCTGCTTGTTGCTTGGCTGCTAGCTGATTCTTTAATCGATCAGCACGGCTGAAGTACATCTCATTGTCGAACGCGAGTGGCATCGCTTTGATGAGTTTGCGCATCAGCTTTTCAATATCTTGCTTTAAGCTGCTGCCCACGCCACGCGGAAGTTTCAGTACCTTAGGTGTACGGATATCCTCGAAATTCGCGATGTAACACCAGTCAAAAAGCTCCTCAACTTCATGAGGGTGTCGGTTGAGATAACGCAAGATCATGGTGCGCTTACCCAGACCATTGCGTCCTATCGCATAAATGTTGTAACCCTTTTCCTTAATTGACATCGCGAACTCAACGGCTTTTTGCGCACGTTCTTGCCCGACGATTTCGTCAATTGGAGCCAGTTCTTTGGTCGACTTGCATGGTAACTTTTCGAGTTCTGCTACCTGATACAGTTGTTCTGTATTGAGTCTTTGAATCGCCATCGCCGCCTCCTTAGTCCTTTATTTCTTGGGTGTAGATAAATTCAGTGTAGATGTAATTGCCTATAAATTTAGTGACTTACGCTACATCGCTGTTCAACCGAACAAATAACACACAATTTAATGCAATTTAACGAATAACAAGCTATTTAATTCACCAAACCTAACATATGAATGATTTTAATTTGCAATTGATAAT
>NZ_MCYD01001403.1:0-997 GCF_002876325.1 Vibrio sp. 10N.261.52.A1 | reverse complement strand
AATATACAGAATTAAGTTCTACAAAATTAAAGGGAATCCAATGTTTAAGGTAGTCAGTTTATTTTTATCGATTTCAATTTTTTCAGTTGCTCAAGCCAATGAAACAGTAGAGTTTGAAACGGCTCAAGAGTTGTTGACTGTAATGGAAGTTGATAAGCAAATGTTAGGTGGCTTTGAGGCTATGTTGCCAATCGTTAATCAGTTAGCTAATAAACTCAAGCTGAACGCTCAAGAGACAGAAGAGCTTAAAGGGATTTACAGGGACTGGTTTGACAACGATATTGATCGAGTAAAAATGCGAACTGAAATAGCGAACCTTTATTCAAGACAATTCACGATGTCAGAAATGAAACAGATAATTGAGTTTTATGGTACACCTATTGGAAAGAAACTTATTCAACAGTCGCCGGAGCTTACAAAGCTTGGAGCGCAGATCGGTATGGCTGAAGCTCAAAATAAGCAACATTTGCTAGTTGAAAAATTGACTCCTTTTATGGAAGAGCACAGCAGCGAGTGATTAATTTCTAGAAAGCAGTTAGCCCCGGTATGAAGTAGCTGTTAACTGCAGCCTGTAATACGACCTCTAATCGGCTATTTGCTCGTGTGAAGTAAAAACCAAATTGCTCTTGAGTAAGCTGACGAATTAAGTCGCCGATATAAATCTCTTTAGGTTGAATCGTAATGCATGGCACTCTACTGTGCATTACGGTAAATGTATTCTCCGTATAATATGATTTATTAATTTCTAGGCTTCGGTTTCACGGAGGAAACATGACAAGCGACCAACTATTGGAAAAGGCACTTTATAGCAGTGCCAGCATCCATCAACCTCACTCTTTAAAAGCTTATTTGGCTGCGAATTATCTGAATGCTTATTTCGCTAAATCAGACAATGTCTGGCTTAAAACGAGTGAGCTGATAGACCAAACTGAGATTGAGGTTTTAGGCGAGTATTCTGCAACGGTGCTGGCGCCAAAGTTTACGGATTCTCGTATTC
>NZ_MCYD01001402.1:0-11428 GCF_002876325.1 Vibrio sp. 10N.261.52.A1 | reverse complement strand
CGAGCAATTGGCTTTCAGTGTGTCTGAACACCTAGGCTTGGCGCTGGCTAACTTGAGCCTGCAAGAGAAGCTTCGCTCACAAGCATTGAGCGATCCACTGACAGGACTATTCAACCGTCGCTTCTTCGAGCAGAAGTTGGAAGAGCACTCAATGAATTCAGCCACCAGCGAGCAGCCACTGTCTTTGCTGATGCTCGATTTGGATCACTTCAAACGCTTCAATGATAACTTTGGTCATGATGCAGGTGATTTCGTGTTGAAAGAGATCAGTGCGCTACTTAAACAGAGTGTCAGTGAAGATGAGATTGCTTGTCGCTTAGGTGGTGAAGAGTTGGCGGTGCTGCTTCCACATTACACTATGCAGCAAGCGACCGAGTTCGGACAAACCTTGTGTGATGCGGTTCGTTCTATGCACCTAGAACACAAAGGGCTTTCTTTAGGTCAGTTAGGTGTATCGATCGGTGTTGCTACGTATCCGAAGCCTGCCTCCGATACCGAATCTCTGGTGAAGATGGCGGACAACGCGCTGTACATGGCGAAAGACATGGGACGCAGTCGAGTGATTAATTATGATGAATACAGTCGCCATAAGGCTCCTGCGTTAGAAGTTGTTGATGGAGAAGCGGCTACGCATTAACTCTCGTGAGTACAAAATTCAGATATAAAAAGAGCGAGTTACCTCGCTCTTTTTAGTTTTATTGAACTAGAAACTAGTCTTGTTTCTCTTCTGCTACAACGCGAGAGTTATCCGGCGCTGCAAAGTGTTCAGACAACTCTTTGTTTGAAACGATGTAACCAACCCATAATGCGCCCAAGCAAATCACTACCGCGATGCCTGTTGCACTTAGTGCTTGGCTTGCCATTGCTGCTACCAATGCGCTTGATAGGCCGCTGATGCTGATTTGCAAGCTATTCTGTAGACCAGCCGCTGTTGCTGGGCTTTGTTTCGCACTTGATAGAGCACGGTTTACCACGATTGGGTAAAGTGCGCCATTTGCTACGGCAATCAGACAGAAGGGTGCAAGTAGAGGCCAGATTGATGTCAGCTCCCATTGTGATGCGATAAAGATAAGCATTGCAGCAACGCTGAACAAACCAATTAGATTTCTTAGTACCACGCCATCGCCATATTTCTTCACGGCTTGCTTACCGAAGTAACCACCCGCCATGAAGGCGATCGTCTGTGGGATGAAACTCAGGCCGATATCTTTTGCTTCGTAGCCTAATTGAGCCATGATCTCAGGCATACCCGTTAGGTAAGCGAAGAATGCTGCAGAAGCCGATGCAAACATCAATACGTTGCCCACGTAAGGCTTCGATTTAAGCAGCATCTTGATATCAGTCTTAACAGATGTTTGTTTTACTTCTGGCGCTTCTTTTGGTTGAGCCATAGTGGTTGCCACTAGCAGCGCACCCATTAGTGTTAATGTCACGAAGATGCTGTGCCAGCCAAAGTTATCTGCCAGTAGTACGCCCAATTGAGGTGCCAGAGCTGGAGACAGTGCCACCAAAGGCATGATGGTTGCAAAAATTTGTTGGCTGCTGCTCTCAGAGTAGCGTTTGATAACCATCGCTTGCCAGATTACCGCTGGTGCACATACGCCAATCGCTTGAATGAAGCGCAGCGTCAGTAGGTGCCATACCTCAGTACTGAATGCCAAACCGAACGAAGCGGCTGTGAAAATAAAAAGACCAACTGCCAACGTATTGCGGTGACCGTATTTATCACTAGCCAGTCCCCAAAGCAGTTGACCCATCGCCATACCACCAAGGAACACAGTAAGAGATAGTGCGATCTGCTCAGGGCCGGTTGCGAAATCGATCTCCATAGCCTTAAATGCAGGAAGGTACATATCGGTCGCGATAAAACCTAGCATTGAAAGTACTGCAAGGTAGACCAATTGAAATTTAGAAATATTCATAAGATGCCATTACGCTAAAAGTAGTGATGTTTTTATCATCAAAAAAATTGTTTGATATACAGAGGTGAAAGTCCCTGTTTATTTATGCTGACATTCTATTTTTCGGATCTGATAAAATAAAACGCTAAAATATGTGGTTATCAATCAAAAAATTTGAAGGCTTATGTTCTCTAAATCCTCTTTAGAAATGCTCGATACTGTGGCGCGCTTAGGTAGCTTTACCGCGGCGGCAGAGCAGTTGCACAAAGTGCCCTCGGCGATCAGTTATGGTGTTAGACAGGTTGAGCAAGAACTGGATGTTTTACTTTTCAGGCGTTTACCGAGAAAGGTCGAGCTCACTCCGGCAGGTGAACTCTTCATTGAAGAGGCGCGTGCACTACTGAGGCAGATGGAAGAGGTCAGTGCCCAGACTCGTCGAGCAGCTCGTGGTTGGAAGAAAACCCTGCGCCTTACGCTTGATAATGTGGTGAAGCTCGACAAGATGAAGCCGATGATTGAAGAGTTTTATCAAACCTTTGAGTTTGCTGAGCTACAGATCAACATGGAAGTGTTTAACGGCTCATGGGAGGCGATTGCACAGGGCAGGGCGGATATCGTGATTGGCGCCACCTCAGCAGTGCCAGTAGGCGGTGATTTTGAAGTCAAAGACATGGGGCAATTAGATTGGGCGTTTGTGATGTCGCCAAGCCACCCGTGTGTACGTGAACAGAACCTCAATGAAGAGTTTGTGAGCCAATATCCAGCTATTTGTTTGGATGACACCTCAAGCGTACTGCCTAAGCGCCATACTGGCCACTACGCCAATCAAAGGCGCTTGCTGTTACCTAACTGGTATAGCGCGATTGAATGCCTGAAGAACGGCGTTGGAGTAGGGTACATGCCAAGGCATATTGCCGCGCCGATTATCGAACAAGGTTTGCTGGTGGAGAAAATTCTGCCAGAGCCGAGCCCGTTGAGTCAGTGCTGCTTGGTGTGGCGAAAAGACGATAACCATAAGTTGATCGAGTGGATGGTCAACTATTTAGGATCTAGTGAACAACTTCACCGAGATTGGTTGGATCATCGCAAAGCGAGCTAGTTGAAAGATCTTTGTCGGCAAGATCAAAAAGAGCGAGTGAAAACTCGCTCTTTTGTTTTGGTAACTCGCTCTTATGACAAGAAGAACTTGTAAGAAGGGTTATCGGTCTCATCTTTACACTGGTAACCAAGCTCTCTGAGGTGAGTAGAGAACTGAGCCAAATCATCATCATCCAGTTCGAATCCACACAATACACGACCGTAATCAGCGCCGTGGTTACGGTAGTTGAACAGGCTGATATTCCAATGGGTACCTAAGGTATCAAGGAACTTAATCAATGCACCTGGATATTCTGGAAACTCAAAGCTGTACAAGCGCTCTTTCAATGGTTTTGATGGTTTGCCACCAATCATGTAACGAATGTGCAGTTTTGCCATCTCATCATCAGACAGATCGACGACTGGATAGCCACCTTCACGCAGGTCGTTGATGATGTGATCGAGTTCTTCTTGTCCACCATTGAGACGCACACCGACGAAGATGTTCGCTAGGCTGTCGTCGTTATGACGGTAGTTAAACTCAGTCACAGCACGGCCGCCAATGATATTACAGAACTCTAGGAAGGCACCTTGTCGCTCAGGAATAGTAACCGCAAGCAGACCTTCGCGCTTCTCACCCAGCTCACAACGTTCAGACACATAGCGCAGACCATGGAAGTTGGTATTAGCACCAGACAGTACCGTTGCCAGTTGTTTGCCTTGCAATTGGTTCTGCTCAGCAAACTTCTTCAAACCTGCCAGAGCAAGCGCACCAGAAGGTTCGGCAATCGCGCGAGTGTCTTCAAAGATGTCTTTTACAGCAGAGCAGATCTCATCGCTCGACACGGCAATGTGACCATCGATGTATTGCTGACACAGACGGAATGTCTCTTCACCAATGCGTTTAACCGCAACGCCATCGGCAAACATGCTGACTTGATCCAGTACTACTGGCTCACCGGCATCCAGTGCTGCTTTCAAGCAAGATGAATCTTCAGGTTCAACCGCGATGACTTTGATTTCTGGCATCAGCTGTTTAACCAGAACGGCAACACCAGCAGCCAAACCACCACCACCGACAGGCACAAAGATGTAATCCATGTGGCCATTTTGTTGAAGCATTTCCATACCCATGGTGCCTTGTCCGGCGATCACCAATGGGTGATCGAAAGGAGGCACAAAGGTGTAGCCATGTTCAGCGGAAAGGCGTTCTGCTTCAGCTTTAGCTTCATCAAAGTTGCTGCCGTGTAGAACTACGTTACCGCCAAAGCCACGTACCGCATCAACCTTGATGTCTGGTGTGGTTTTTGGCATCACAATCGTGGTTTGAATACCAAGCTTAGAACCGGACAGCGCCATACCTTGAGCATGGTTACCTGCAGATGCGGCAATCACACCTGCGGCTTTCTGCTGCTCTGAAAGGCTTGATACCATGTTGTAGGCACCACGTAGCTTGAACGAGTGGACCGGCTGACGGTCCTCACGCTTTAGCTGAACCTGATTACCAATACGAGCACTTAAGCGAGGCATCTCTTGCAGAGGTGTCACTATTGCTGCTTCGTAAACTGGCGCTCTCAGGATCTGACGCAGATAATCTGCGCCAGTTTGTTTTTGGGGACTGACCGTGTCATCACTCATAGATTAGCCCTCAAGCTTCGACTTATCACGTACCGCGCCTTTATCGGCACTGGTTGCCATGCTTGCGTAAGCTTTTAGTGCGAATGATACTTCGCGTTGACGGTCTGCTGGTTTCCAGCCAAGCTCGTCCTGTTTCGCACGACGAGCAGCAAGCTCAGCTTCAGGTACATCAAGTGTGATCGAACGGCTAGGGATATCGATAGTGATGATGTCGCCATCTTGAACCAGGCCGATAGTACCGCCACTTGCTGCTTCTGGAGAAGCGTGACCGATAGATAGACCCGATGTACCACCAGAGAAACGACCATCGGTTAGTAGTGCACAAGACTTACCTAAGCCCATCGATTTTAGGTAAGTCGTTGGGTAAAGCATCTCTTGCATGCCCGGACCACCTTTAGGGCCTTCGTAACGGATAACAACCACTTCACCCGCTTTTACTTTGCCGCCTAAGATGCCTTCTACGGCTGTGTCTTGGCTTTCAAATACGATAGCAGGACCTTGGAATTTCAGGTTCTCTTCATCAACACCGGCTGTCTTAACGATACAACCGTCAACGGCAATGTTGCCTGAAAGTACCGCTAGGCCACCTTCTTGGCTGAATGCGTTCTCTTTAGTACGAATACAACCTTCTTTACGGTCGTCATCAAGGCGATCCCAACGACAATCTTGCGAGAAGGCTTTGGTAGTACGAATGCCAGCAGGGCCAGCGCGGAAGAACTTAAGTACCGCTTCGTCTTCTGTCTGCATAATGTCGTATTGAGCTAGCTGCTCTTGCATGCTTAGGCCAAGTACAGTGCGAGTTTGGTTGTTCAATAGGCCAGCACGGTCTAGTTCACCTAGGATAGCCATTACACCACCAGCGCGGTGAACGTCTTCCATGTGGTATTTCGGTGTTGAAGGAGCCACTTTACATAGGTGTGGAACACGGCGAGACATCTCGTCGATATCGCCCATATCAAAGTCCACTTCACCTTCTTGAGCCGCTGCTAATAGGTGAAGAACGGTGTTACTAGAACCACCCATTGCGATATCTAGAGCCATCGCATTTTCAAAGGCTGCGCGGTTCGCGATATTGCGAGGCAGTGCTGATGCGTCGTCTTGCTCGTAGTAACGCTTAGTCAGGTCAACGATACGCTTGCCGGCATTGATGAACAGCTCTTCACGGTCAGCGTGCGTTGCTAGCATAGAGCCGTTACCTGGCTGAGACAGACCAAGCGCTTCGGTTAGACAGTTCATTGAGTTAGCTGTGAACATGCCTGAACATGAACCACATGTTGGACATGCAGAGCGCTCTACTTGCTCACTTTGCTCATCTGAAATTGTTGGATCGGCACCTTGGATCATCGCATCAACAAGGTCTAGCTTGATGATTTGATCGGAAAGCTTGGTTTTACCTGCTTCCATTGGGCCGCCTGATACAAAGATCACTGGGATGTTTAGGCGCATAGCTGCCATCATCATTCCCGGAGTGATTTTGTCACAGTTAGAGATACATACCATCGCATCCGCACAGTGAGCATTAACCATGTACTCTACAGAGTCTGCGATAAGCTCACGTGATGGCAGTGAGTACAGCATGCCGCCGTGACCCATTGCGATACCATCATCAACTGCGATGGTATTGAATTCTTTAGCGATACCGCCCGCTTTCTCGATTTCACCTGCAACTAATTGGCCCATATCTTTAAGGTGAACGTGGCCCGGTACGAATTGAGTGAAAGAGTTTACAACTGCGATGATTGGCTTACCGAAGTCATCATCTTTAACGCCAGTTGCACGCCATAAAGCGCGCGCACCAGCCATGTTGCGTCCGTGGGTAGTCGTTGCTGAACGATAGATTGGCATTGCTTAAATCCTTATAAAATATTTGGCTGTTGCTTACTGATTTTCTGAAGTTTGGTTTTCTGGGTAAACATAGTCTAGCCAGCCCCACTTATCTTCAGTGGTACCATTGAAAAGACCAAAGTAAGCCGCTTGAACTTTTTCAGTGATAGGACCGCGTTTGCCTTCACCTACTGTAATTTTGTCTACACTGCGAACTGGAACAATTTCCGCTGCTGTGCCTGTCATGAAGACTTCGTCGGCAAGGTATAGCGCTTCGCGAGCAATGTTCTCTTCACGGATCTCATACCCCATGTCTTTTGCTAGCGTCATGATTGAATCACGCGTGATGCCCGGCAGAATTGCACTGGTCGCTGGTGGTGTAGATAGCACGCCATTGCGCACAACAAAGATGTTCTCACCCGCACCTTCAGAAAGGTAACCATCGACACTGAGAGCGATACCTTCGTCGTAGCCATGACGACGTGCTTCACCACCAACCAGTAGTGAAGATAGGTAGTTACCCCCCGCTTTCGCAGCCGTTGGGATGGTGTTTGGAGCTGCACGGTTCCAGCTTGAGATCATCGCATCTACGCCATTTTCTAGCGCTTCTTCACCTAGGTAAGAGCCCCAAGGGAAAGCGGCGATGATAAGGTCCATCTCAGTATTTTCTGGAGGACATACACCCAAACCCACGTTACCAACAAAGCCTAGAGGGCGGATATACGCTGACTCTAGTTTGTTTTGACGTAGTGTTTCGCGAGTTGCTTCCATAATTTCTTCCTCAGTGTAAGGAATCGGGAAGCGGTAGATTTTTGCTGAGTCTTTTAGGCGCTTTGCGTGCTCTGGGTGACGGAAGATGACCGGACCTTTTGGCGTGTCGTAGCAACGTACACCTTCAAACACTGAAGTACCGTAGTGCATAGCGTGGGTTAAGACGTGAACGTTCGCTTCTGCCCAAGGAACCATTTCACCGTTAAACCAAATATAGTCTGCCGTTTTTGCTGTCATGTTTGCGGTTCCTTATGCACTTATCTTTTGTTGTAAGTTGTTGTTTGGCAATTCATTACGACTGATAGAGATAACGTCAACGGTACGTACATCCCACAGTTTTTCGATTTGATTGACCAAGAAGGAAATCGGACGTTCACTGTCGACAATGATTTCAACGCTAGCGATCTTGCTTTCATGGTTCTGAGTGCCGGCTACTTGTTTAACGATAAAGCCACGGTGACGAATAACACGAAGAACACGCTCTAGTAGTACTGGCTTATCATCGGCTTTGATGTCTAATAGGTATCTTTTCATGTTATGTGTTCTCCAACATATCACTGTTTGAAGCACCTGGCGGTACTAGTGGCCATACGTTCTCTTCTTCATCGATAAGAACATGAAGTAGGTAAGCCGTCTTGCTCTCTAGCATCTCTTTTAGAGCGGGTTCTACTTCTTCTTTGCGAGTGATGGTCTTGCCTGGGATATCGAAGGCTTTCGCAAGCATAACGAAGTCTGGGTTGTCATCTAAGATGGTTTCACTGTGGCGACCATCAAAGAACAGCGATTGCCATTGGCGAACCATGCCCAAGCGAGAGTTGTTTAGCAGTACCATCTTCACTGGGATTTGGCGGCGTTTTAGCGTACCAAGCTCTTGCACGTTCATCATGAACGAACCATCACCAGAGATAAGAATAGATTGGTCATCAGGACGGCCAACCGAAGCACCCATCGCGGCTGGTAAACCAAAGCCCATAGTGCCTAGACCAGCAGAGGTGATGAAGTTTTGTGGATCGCGAGGTTGAATATGCTGTGCAGCCCACATTTGGTGTTGGCCCACATCGGTTGAAACGATAGAGCTTGCAGGCATCATGTCTGACAGTTGCTTTAACAGCAGTGGAGCAAAGATCAGATCGCCTGGGTGGTCATAGCGCCACTTGAATGAGCTGCGTAGGCCTTCTGAGTGATGAACCCAAGAGGAGATGTCTTGGCTCAATTCAAGTTGAGGCATGATCTTGTTGATGTCGCCACGAATTGGCGCATCGGCAAGACGCAGTTTACTGAACTCAGCCGCATCGATGTCGATATGGATAACTTTCGCGTGTGGTGCAAAGGTATCAAGCTTGCCAGTTACTCGGTCATCAAAACGAGCACCAACAACGATCAGTAAGTCACTCTCTTGAACCACTAGGTTAGCGGCTTTGGTGCCGTGCATACCAAGCATACCAAGGTAGTGCGGGTCGTCACGCTCAATAGTACCTAAGCCTTTCAATGTGCTTACTGCTGGCATTGGGTTAAGGCGTAAAAACTCGCGAACGGCATCGGTCGCTTTTGCTAATTGAACGCCACCACCTACGTATAAAACAGGGCGGGTAGCTTGAGATAAGAAGTGCTGCGCCTGCTCAATAGCATCAGTCGTTGCTACCGGAATTGCAGGAGGAGTAAATTCAGGAAGAGAGTTAACAGGAGCTTCAGCCAGTTGAACATCTTTGGCGATATCAACGATAACTGGGCCAGGTCGGCCAGATTTTGCTACCACAAACGCTTCGGCTAGTGTTGGAGCTAGCTCTTCAATGTCGGTGACTAGGTAGCTGTGTTTAGTACATGATAGAGACATACCAATCACATCCATCTCTTGGAATGCATCGGTACCTATGTGGGAGCTTGCAACTTGACCTGTGATTGCAACCAGTGGGATAGAATCCATAAAGGCATCGGCTAAACCAGTAACTAGGTTAGTAGCACCAGGGCCTGAGGTTGCCATACACACTGCCACATCTTGTGTTGCACGAGCCATACCGATCGCAGCCATTGCTGCGCCTTGCTCATGGCGACATAAGATGTGCTCAACTCCGCCGTCATAAAGTGCATCGTAGATTGGCATTATGGCACCGCCTGGGTAGCCAAATACGGTCTCAATTCCTTGCTGCTTTAGTGCGGATACAACTAGTTCTGCGCCTTTCATCGGAATTCTCCCGTATTACCTTTATTTTGGTAACTTTTTCCTTTGTCTCTGCACATCTTGTGCTCCCATTCTTCCTGTAAATCGGTAAAGCCGAAAATGTTCAAAAATATAAAATTCGAATCTATAAATTAGAAAAAACCCCCGGACTTGTCAGTGCGGGGGTTTTTTCTAATTCGTGGTTACTTTTTTCCCACTCGCCCCCGCGCAGTCTCAATAATGACTACGATAATCAGGTTAATCAGTGCGTAAATGCGAGCGTTAAAGTTCATATAATTCGAGTTTTCTTGTTTATTCTGTTCAGTAAATGTCTACATCTCTAGTGTTATCACACAAATCTGTCGCATGACAAGGAAAATGTCATTCTTTTTTCACATTAAAACACCATTCCACCAAGCTATATAACAATCTTATTGCTTTGGTGCGCAACGAATATCCAGAGCGAATACTTTTAAATCAAAGAGAAAGGAAACTTATGGGACTCGCGATAATTCATAGTCGGGCTAGTGTGGGGGTTGAGGCGCCAGAAGTGACGGTTGAGGTGCATATTAGTAACGGAATGCCCGGTTTCACGCTGGTGGGCTTACCTGAGACAACGGTTAAAGAGTCCAAGGATAGAGTCAGAAGTGCCATCATCAATTCTCGCTTTGAGTTTCCATCGAAAAGAATCACGGTCAACCTTGCTCCTGCGGATTTGCCCAAAGAGGGAGGTCGTTTTGATTTGCCAATCGCGCTTGGGATTTTGGTCGCCTCTGATCAGTTACCCACATCAAAAATAGCGCAGCATGAATTTATTGGTGAGTTGGCACTGTCTGGAGAGCTGCGTCCAGTGAAAGGAGTACTACCAGCGACATTGGCTGCGGACAGTGTCGAGCGCTGTTTGGTTGTACCGCATCACAATGGCGATCAGGCAGCCTTAGTTGGTAAAGGGGCGCATAAGTCGGCTCAAACCCTGTTAGAAGTTTGTGCGGATATGTGTGGACAGGCTCAATTGGGGTTGTATCGCACTGAGCAACATCAAGTCGATGTATCTGAGCTTCGCGACTTGCAAGACATCATTGGTCAACAACAAGGTAAGCGAGCGTTGGAGATAGCAGCGGCGGGTAACCATAACTTACTTTTTCTCGGGCCTCCCGGAACGGGCAAGACCATGTTGGCGTCTCGTCTGCGTGATTTGTTACCTGACATGAGTGATGACGAAGCGATGGAAACGGCATCGGTCGCCTCTTTGACTCAACAAGAGATTAATCAGTACAACTGGAAGCAACGTCCTTTTCGTGCTCCACATCATTCGAGTTCAATGGCGGCACTGGTAGGTGGTGGCTCTGTACCTCGGCCCGGCGAGATCTCTTTGGCGCACAATGGCCTACTGTTTCTTGATGAGATGCCCGAGTTTGAGCGTAAGGTTCTCGATTCATTGCGCGAACCACTGGAGTCGGGTGAAATCATTATCTCTCGGGTGGCGGGCAAAACTCGCTTTCCTGCGCGTTTCCAATTAATCGGTGCATTGAACCCTAGCCCGACTGGTTACTATGAGGGTAATCAAGCGCGTGCTAACCCGCAGATCATATTACGCTACCTCAACCGACTATCAGGGCCGTTACTTGATCGGTTTGACATGTCTCTCGAGATCCCACTTCTGCCCAAAGGAATGCTCGCCGAAGGCGGAGATCGCGGCGAAACCACCCAAGTCGTAAAGCAAAGGGTCAAGCAGGCTCGTCAAACCATGCTGTCCAGGAGCCATAAATCGAATGCACTACTTGGCAGTCGAGAAATTGAGAAGTACTGCCCACTGCGACGCGAAGATGCGGAGTTTCTCGAGACAGCATTGCATCGTTTGGGGTTGTCGATTCGTGCCTATCACCGAATCATCAAAGTCGCACGAACTATTGCTGATCTGGATGGTAACGAGCAGATAGAAAAGAAACACTTATCCGAAGCACTTGGTTACCGTGCGATGGATAGGTTGTTGAAGCAGCTCACGGCGCAAGCTGTTTAGTGCTAAACAAAAAGCCTGCTTATTGAACTGACCCCCAAT
>NZ_MCYD01001401.1:0-431 GCF_002876325.1 Vibrio sp. 10N.261.52.A1 | reverse complement strand
AAACGGTTTTGGAAAGCACCAAGAGATGCACGTTGGCTATCTACAGATTTTAGAGCGCCATCGATGATAGATACCGCTTCGTTTGCACCCGCAACTGATGTTACGTCGATGTCGTTTACGGTTACATCTTTACCTGCGCCAATACCTAGCTCACTTGCAAGGCTGCCACCAAACTCCACATCACCTTCAACTTTTTGGCTAGAAGCGAAAAGTTGTAATTTACCGCCTTCACCTACAGACGCTTTAACGTCTTGGCTTTGACCGTTGATGTAAGTTGCTAGCTCTTCGATATCGTTGCCTTCTTTAGCAGAGATAGATAGCTCTTGAGCTTCGCCAAACTTATCGTTGTATTTGATAGTCAGATCAGCGCCAGCGCCTACACGCCAAGATGCATCTTTACCTTCAGTAACACCGTAGCTCTTACCACCCAT
>NZ_MCYD01001400.1:0-1047 GCF_002876325.1 Vibrio sp. 10N.261.52.A1 | reverse complement strand
GCAGCTTAGTGAAATCTGGTTTACCAGAGAACAGCTCTCCGTCCCACCACACACTACCCGCTTCCATCGCTTCTTTCTCAGTGCTAGATAGTGGTGGTAGTACTTTTTTAAAGAGTTTAAAAGCTGGGTCACTTACCCATTTTTGTCTTAGAGAGCTCATAGTTCAGATCCTTTTGTTCACTATATTGGTTGTGAATTTATTCGCTTTTTATTGTTTTATTCTTCTGCTGACATGCCAGCGGCCAAGTATGGAATTAAAATATCGACCACTGCTTTGGCATCTATTTTCTTTCCGTAATCATTCTCTGCAATTTCTACGAGAGCCTGACTCGAAGCCATGGTGAATACACAGGTCCCGAGGGTGAAGTGCAAACGCCAAAATAACTGTTCTTTAGTGAGGTTCGGGTTAGCTTTCATTACTGAGCTAGTAAACAAAGTCAGCACTTCGCTATAACGAGTCGTAATGAACCAACGCAAATGCCCCTGTACGTCCGTGTAGCCTCTGCCGATAAGTAGCATGAATCGGCTGGTACCATTTGGCCTTACATCATTCAGTGCTCGTAGTGGCTGTCTTAGAGACTCAAACACATCACTCATAGAATACGTTTCGTTCAAGTTTAAGTTCACTAGTGCATCTTGCAGTGCAGGCATAAATGCTTCCAAGTAGCGATTGAGTACTGCACGAACCAGAGTTTTCTTGTCGCCAAAGTGGTAGTTCACTGAAGCTAGATTGACATTCGCTTTACCCGTAATGGTGCGTAAAGAGGTGTCATTAAAACCATGCTCAGCAAACAAGCCTTCAGCTACGTCTAAGATTTTGTCTTTGGTTGTACTTCTTGGTGCCATTTCAATCACTCGTATTAAACAACTGTTTGAAATATACGACGAGAACATTTATTTAACAAGCAAGCAACATCACACTTTCACAAATTGGTCGTACCAGTTGAAAAATATCGTCACTAACCGATTGAATCGCGGGAGATTTAAGAAAAAAGTAAAATTTAATGAATTTTCTGGGAACTGATTCAGAAATGGAGAGTCATAAAT
>NZ_MCYD01001399.1:0-686 GCF_002876325.1 Vibrio sp. 10N.261.52.A1 | reverse complement strand
ATCTAATGCATTATTAATACTACCAAGCGTTCTTGAAATGCTAGAGCTATCATTAAAAAATGGAATTATTATAGTTATTGATTTCATTGTCTTTCCGATTCAATATTACTGTTTAAAAGTTCATCGGGATGTCTCACTATATCACAAAAGTATATATTACTAATACCTGTGCGCTTTCTAATAAATGCCCAGTCATCAACAACAAAATTATGTTTTTGATGAACCGCTAGAATCTTTTGAGCTGCGCTTCTATTAACAACATAGGCACAAGTACGATATAGCCAGCGAAGAGTGAGAGGGAATACCTTAAACACCTCCCTGTTAGCGATAACTTTCTGACTAAACTTGATTAGCCTGCGCGAATTAGCAAGCCCATCTTGTCCGCCAAGATGGATAACTAAATCATCTTCACTCAGAGAACTTGATTCACCTTCTAGTTTTTTTATGAATTTTTTGAGAGAGCTATCAATCGTAATATCATCCTCACAAACTAGCAAAAACTCTTCGTCAGAGTTGTAAATAAACTCTTCAAGCGCTTTTTGGTGAGATGCCTTGCATCCGTATTCACTTGGTGAAATTATCCAACGTCTATTAAATAAGTAGTTTTCGTTGGCTGCATGATTATAGTATTCTTTAGCTGTAGCACTGCGGCCATCCACAGCGTCTACAAAACTAAAACTTATACC
>NZ_MCYD01001398.1:0-3117 GCF_002876325.1 Vibrio sp. 10N.261.52.A1 | reverse complement strand
ATTCACTATGCCACTACACTCACTCGATACTCGATTCCCACCAGGTAATACGAACCCTTTGAAGCCACCTTCTAACTGCTCACGGATGCGGTGGTAATCTTGCTTAAGCTCGACCAGTTCGGATTCAGTAATCGCTAACTTCCCACGTACGGAACCATTCAAATGATAGATGTTCGGCTGTAGGCGTTGCAGGATCTCGCGAACTTGTGGTTCCAATTCCAATGAAAGAACCAATCCAACTCGGCAACAAAGCTCGTCCGACAGAATCTCAAAATCACAGATAGGGCTTTCTTCATAAATAAACGGGTAACAGAACTCGTCCCAATCTCGACTTACTGGTTTCACGTAGCGATCCTTACACATAAATATTAATCAAACGCCAATATACCAAACTCTTTGATTTAGTCTGCTTTTTCTCACATCAACGCCCAGTGTGTTTACAACGATTTTTAGACGTAAAAAAGCCCTCACATTGGAGGGCTTCTTAAATAACCAGTTACATAAGGTTACTCGTTAGATACTTTTTTGTGGCCTTCTTGCAAGTGAACGAAATCTACTAGATCGTCACCCGATACTTGGTATGCCTGACCAAAGCCTTTAACGAACAAGCCGTTCTCTGCTTTAAGATTGAACAGAGAGAAATCTTGAAGCTGGCTCAAACCATCGATGATCTCACCGAAACGCTCTTGCATCTGGCCAATCACTTGAGTCCAAAGTTCTGTTTCACGCTCGACAACACTCGCTTGTGCATCAAACGTTAAACGCTTACGTGCGTAAAGCTGCTTTGAGCTCTCTTCATCTTCAATCATCATCAAAGAAACTTGTGGGTTCGCTTTCAAGTTACGAGCGTGACGAGCAATATCAGAAATTAGAACAAAGTAACCTTCTTGGTTTTGAACGAAGGGCGCGTAGCTCACGTTCGGGCGGCCCTCTTCATCAACCGTTGCCAGTTGAAGGGTACGGCGCTCTTGGCGAAACTCTTTAATTTCTGGACCTAGGCGACCTTGTAGACGTTCTTGTTTTACTTGCTGTTCCATGGGTAGTTCCTTACTTCGCTTTCTCTGATTTATTATGTTTGCCCGAGGTTGAGCGATCATTAGCAAACTAAACGATCCTCGAACATTGATGTCTTATTAACTATTACTGCTGATTCTTTTTAAGCTTGTTCTTTTAGTGCTTTGAAGCGTTCTACTTGGTCAGCAATAAGCTCTCGCTTTTCATTGCGGCCTAAGTAGATCTTGAAAATGTTCTCGCCCGTTTCACTGAAGAAACCGAAGTAATGACTTTCACGACCCATGAACGCTTTGCTCACCAAACCGATCTGCTTGATGTTGTCGAGTTTCAGGTGACCATGAAGCTCGCCTTCTTTGCCCATAAGGTTGTAGTAACCACGCGCTACTTTGCCTTTCGGGAACGGCGCTTTTACTTCGAAGATTGAGCCAAATGAGTGTACGATCGTGGTCACTGGTCCCCAACCTACTAAGCCTTCCAAGATTTCTTGAGCACGGCTGCCATCTAGCATCACTGCCATGTCGTTTGGAAAAGCAGCAACCACTTCTACCTCTGAAACACCGAGCTTCTCAGCAATCGCTGTAGGAAGCAGTTTTGGCTCTTCTTCTAGAATGCGAGCGACACGTTGCTCTAGAGTTTCTGTTACTTCTAATGTTGTATCTGTCATTGGATATATTTCCGTATAAACAAGTAATTACGTAAGTTAAAAAATGAAAATTCGATATTAAGCGTGCTTCAAACTTGCGTGTGGATGAACACCCGCTGCGGCTGCTTTCGGAGCTGGATTCGCAGCCTGATACTCGGCGTTTAGCACTTGAATAACACTCTGGGCTAGGCTTACTGCCCAAAAGCTGCCGGCGATAGTAAGACTCAAATAATCTTCTGAAAGCTCGACCAAACCATTCTGTTCCCAATGTTCGAAAAGAGGTTTCAGGTAATCGAAGGTGTCTTGCCCCATAAAACTTGGAAGTGTGCTTCTTCTAACCACACCAGAATCAAAACCGGCCTTTAATGTGGAGAATGTCGGTTCGAAGGCACTCTGTTTAGTCATCATGGCGATAGGCAATTGCCCTTGCTTAATAGACTCCATGTAGCTGTCTAAAGTTCGATGTTGCATCACACCATGGCCGCCAATGTTGCCACCAGCACCACAACCAACCGGAAGCACTTCGGCATAAGTTTTCGCTAAGCTGTTGTAAATGCTGCGTTCTCGGTTATCGCGAGTCCAGTGATTGACGCTCAGCTGTTTAACTTTGTGCTTAGCCATAAACTCAACGCCCGCTAAATACATGCTTGCCTTATCGGGTGTGTTGGCTGGTGGCGGGATCTTTCCTTTCTCAACGAGGTTAAGCATAGGGGCACTGCCCCCAACAATCAGTTGGTAAAGGTCAATGCCGTGTGCGCCCGTCGACATGTAGTCTTCTAGGTCTTGTTGGAACACATCCATCGATTGATACGGCAGGCCATACAGTAGGTCAAGAACGATCGGTGCTTGCTCAGTACGACTTAAAGAGCTGATACGTTCTAGAACCACTTCACGGTCATCTAAACGTTTCGCGCTACGTCGTACTTTAGTATTGAAGCTCTGAATACCAAATGAGAAACGGTTGAAGCCACCTTCAAGTGCACTGTCGAACATATCATCGCCGAATCGGTTGATGCGCCCTTCTAAGGTCATTTCCACATCGTTTGCTAGAGGGAAGTGTTGGCGAATAGCCTTACCTAATAGCTCGACTTGTTTAGGCGACAGATCGGTTGGTGTTCCCCCACCGATATAAACGGCATGAAACAATCCAGACTGAGCCCATGGTGTGTTGGCTTTTTGCTTGAGCTCGACCATCAATGCATCGAAATACTCGTCTACCAATTTGCGACTTGCCGCATTTTGGAAAAAATTACAGAAAGTACAACGCACTCGACAAAAAGGAATATGGATATACAAGCAACGCTTATCTTGTTTTTTCCCTTCACTCAGCATCAACTCATCAAAGAGCTCCAACTTCTTGCTCGGTTCAACCGGAATTGAGCTTCCTCCGGCGTGTGCAGAATGCTTTTTGGCAAACGCAAAACAAAGCGGATCAGGGCTAGAAACGCCCAAGATTGATT
>NZ_MCYD01001397.1:0-628 GCF_002876325.1 Vibrio sp. 10N.261.52.A1 | reverse complement strand
GCAACTCGCTGCAAAAACAAGC
Organism: Vibrio sp. 10N.261.52.A1; assembly: GCF_002876325.1. Classification (NCBI taxonomy): domain Bacteria; kingdom Pseudomonadati; phylum Pseudomonadota; class Gammaproteobacteria; order Vibrionales; family Vibrionaceae; genus Vibrio; species Vibrio sp. 10N.261.52.A1. Next base: position 606 of record NZ_MCYD01001397.1, on the reverse strand, counting down.
TCAAAAGGTCACATGCCCTATATATTATTAACAATCTCACCGATGAAACTTTACTTGATAATGATTATCATTTAAATTATCACCCCTATTGATTAGTGAGGTAATACAATGATTAGCGAATGGGAAAAACACACGTTACTCGCCGATACGGCATTGCAGCTCGACGATCCTATACGAAGTATTCTTCATTATCAGCAGGCACTGAACCTAAGTGAGGAGATTACTGAGCGTACAGATATAGAGGCCGATGAGCGGTTACTGATCTCGGTGATATCTTGTCATAACCTTGCACAATTCTGGCGCTGGGCAGGTGATACCGAGTATGAACTTAAGTATCTTCAATTGGCTTCAGAGAAAGTACTGACTCTGATCCCCCAGTGTCCCAATACACAATGTGCTAGCTTTATTGATTCTATTGGCTGTTGTAAAAAAGCACTTATCGATTTCATGAAACGCCATCCAAACCCTAAAATTGCCTCTATGGTGGAAAAAATCGATACCGCAACTAACTGCGAAATGATCGCTCGCTTCCGCCTCAACTAAGCAAATCCCGTTATAGGCACATATCGAGTTGATTAAACTAAATTTCTGTCTCGTCCTAAAATA
>NZ_MCYD01001396.1:0-3688 GCF_002876325.1 Vibrio sp. 10N.261.52.A1 | reverse complement strand
TTTGTAGATAACTCGCGTAAACTTGACGAGTGAATGAATAGTTAACGAGACCATACGTTGTTAACTGAATACTCAGCAAGTTCTCCAACGCTAACTACAATGAAGATTGAACAGATTATCCATATCCAAAAATGGAACTGAGCAATGCTTAAACAATTATTAGAACAAGCAACTTCAAATAACGCAAAGGCGAGGCTGTATGCGTTTGAGAACACTGTTGAGCTAACAAACCTAATTCCACCGACAGTCAGTTATGAAAGTGGTGGTAATACGCTAATTATTGGTCCAACTGCGATCATTGAAAGTGCTGCGGCTCAATTGCCTCAGTTAACAAGCCTGACACTACTTTCAACTGACGGTGCGAAAGCGGCTAATGCTGAGTCAGAGCTTTACTACGCCAATGCTGTTCAGGTTTCTGGATTCCTTGGTACGTTCGAAGTTCTAATCGAAAACAAAGGCCTAACCAATAACCTTGCGAAAGTAGCAATCAATCATGACTGTTTTGATGTGGTTTTGGATTTATGTCTGAATAGCTGCATGACAGAAGAAGTGCCTGTTCCTGGTTATTACCCGGTAGGACGCGGTTATCCAAAGCTAGCTGAAGCGTTAGAAGAAATTCCTACGTTAATGGGCACGTTTGATAAGCCTAAGTTCTTCCGTTTGGACACAGACCTATGTGCACACAGTTCTCGTGGTGTTAAAGGTTGTGAGCGTTGTGTTGATGCTTGTCCTGCTGGCGCACTTTCAAGTGAAGGCTCTGATAAGACAGGTCACAAGATTGAGATCAACCCTTATCTATGCCAAGGCGTAGGTACTTGTGCAACGAGCTGTCCGACAGAAGCTATCTCTTACGCATTGCCTAATCCTGATGATACTCAAAAATTCATTGAACGTACGCTAGCTAACTACGAGCAAGCGGGCGGTTTGGACCCAATTGTGCTTATCTGTAGTTCACGTCATGAAACCTACAATGTGATGGCTCTTAAAGCGCTACCAGATAACGTGATTCCTATTGTTGTCGAAGAGTTGCCATCTATTGGTATCGATACTTGGTTTGCAGCATTAGTTAATGGTGCGACTCAAGTTCTGTTTGCAGCATCTCGCTTTATGCCAGAAACGATCATTCGTGTTCTGAATAACGAAGTAGGGATTGCTCAAGAACTACTAGACCAAATCGGTATTCCGAAAGAAACCATCGATATTCTGTACTTAGAATCTCTGCGTGAAGGTCCTCCGACACTTTGTGTGGATTCATTCGACCTTGCACTTGGCGATCTTCAAGGCAATAAGCGTCAACGTCTATTCACTGCACTTGATGCGATGTCTTCAGCTCGTATACCTGTTGAAAATATTGTTGAGCTTCCGTCAAACGCACCTTACGGCAACGTTTCGTGTGATAGCAAAGATTGTACGTTGTGTATGAGTTGTGTGGCTGTGTGTCCAACACGTGCACTTCATACTGACGGAGCTTCTCCATCTCTTAAGTTTGTAGAACAAGACTGTATTCAATGTGGCCTGTGTGAAAAGGCATGTCCTGAAAATGTTCTAACTCTTACGCCTCGAATGAACTGGGTGAAAGAAGAGCGTCAGAAAGCGGTTGTGATTCATGAAGAGAAAGCTGCGGAATGTGTACGTTGCCATAAACCATTCGCACCTCAGTCTATGATTGACATGTTACAGAACAAGTTACGCGGTCACTCTCACTTTTCAGATGAAGCAGCGATTAATCGTATTGCGATGTGTGAAGACTGCCGTGTGGTGGATATGTTCGATTCAATGGCTCAAGACCCATTGAAACAATTGAAATACTAGGAGTTAGCCTTGGAAACGAATTTGGATCAGGCACAAGAACAGACACTAAGAACTGAGATTTATTTAGTTCTATCTGCACTGTTTCGTAGCGCACCTTCTGAAGAGGTGATCGACTTTCTAAAAACGCTCGATATTGAAGCGTCTGAAAGCGCAATGCAGAAAGCTTGGATTGCCATTCAACAAGCAGCAACAGAATCAAACCGCGAAGCACTGGAAGATGAATATCAAGACCTGTTCATCGGCATTGGTCGTGGCGAGGTGGTTCCATTTGGTTCTTGGCATCGCACGGGCGCCATGATGGAAAAACCATTGGCTGACATTCGTCATGATTTAGAGCTTTTAGGCATTGAACGTGATGATCAAGTAAAAGAGCCAGAAGATCACATCGCGGCACTTTGTGAAGTGATGGCGATGCTAACGGCTGAGGAAGAAGCACTGCAACAAGCGGTATTCAATAAGCACCTTGGCCCTTGGTTCAACTCTTTCACGCGTCAGCTTGAAGGGGCAGAAAGCGCGAACTTCTACAAATCGGCCGCTCAGCTATGTGAAGCATTCTTAACGTTAGAACAAGTGCGTTTTAGCGTGAATACAAAAAGCAGTAAGCACAAATTAAAGATTGATGTGAAAAACGTCACTGATTACGAGTAATCGAGCAGTACGCGATTATATCGATAGAGGGGCATTAAGCCTCCAAAAAAAGATCTACCGTAAGGTAAGGAAGCAATGATGAAAGATAATAAAGATATAAATACAAGCCGTAGGGATCTACTCAAAGGCTTGACGACTGCAGCCGTTGCTGGTGCCGTTGTCGCTGGTACAACTAAAGTGGCAACCGCTTCAGAAACTGTTGAAATTTCGAAAGAAGACGTGAAGAAGACTGGCTATCGTGAAACGCAACACATTCGCGATTACTACGACACACTTTAGGAGATAACGGATGAAACTTGTCAAACGCTCCGATAGTGTGAGCAAAGAAACCAATCAGCTAGGTGTGTCTCGACGTGCCTTCATGAAAAATACTTCATTAGCTGCTGGTGGCGCAGTCGTAGGCGCAAGTCTATTTGCACCAGGCATGATGAAGAAAGCACAGGCTAAATCAGTCGATCCAGAAGCGAAAACAGAAGTAAAACGTACTATCTGTTCTCACTGTTCTGTGGGCTGTGGCATCTACGCTGAAGTTCAAAACGGTGTTTGGACAGGTCAAGAGCCTGCGTTCGATCACCCATTCAACGCTGGTGGACACTGTGCGAAAGGTGCAGCACTTCGTGAGCACGGCCACGGTGAACGTCGTCTTAAATACCCAATGAAATTGGAAGGCGGTAAGTGGAAGAAGCTTTCTTGGGAACAAGCGATTGAAGAGATCGGTAACAAAGCGCTAGAACTTCGTAAAGAGTCTGGCCCTGATTCAGTTTACTTCCTAGGTAGTGCGAAACACAGCAACGAACAAGCTTACGCATTCCGTAAGATGGCGTCGCTTTGGGGCACGAACAACGTTGACCACCAAGCGCGTATTTGTCACTCAACCACAGTAGCCGGTGTTGCGAACACTTGGGGTTACGGTGCAATGACAAACTCGTTCAATGACATGCACAACTGTAAATCGATGCTGTTCATTGGTTCAAACCCCGCAGAAGCTCACCCAGTAGCGATGCAACACATCTTGATCGCGAAAGAGAAGAACAACTGTAAGATCGTTGTTGCGGATCCTCGTCGTACGCGTACTGCTGCGAAATCAGATCACTACGTTTCTCTTCGTCCAGGTTCTGACGTTGCGTTTATCTGGGGTGTGTTATGGCACGTCTTTGCAAACCAATGGGAAGACAAAGAGTTCATTAAACAACGTGTATTCGGCATGGACGAGATCCGTGAAGAAGTG
>NZ_MCYD01001395.1:0-3636 GCF_002876325.1 Vibrio sp. 10N.261.52.A1 | reverse complement strand
ATTATGTGGTGACAACTTATGAAAAAACTACTTACAACAATCGGGCTTCTTTGCACCGTCATATCAGCGCAGTCTTTTGCAGAAAGCGGCTACACATTAGATCCGAAGCTGTCGAATGTCACACTCGCAACCATTAAGAAGCAGTTCGTTGTTGAACCCGCTTCCATCAAGCCTTCGTCAGGCGGGCTTACCGAAGATGGGAAATTTTCAATCGTATTGGACTTGAAGAGTATTAGCACTGGTGTGTCTATTCGTGATCAGAGGCTAAACGAACTGTATTTTGAATCAATGAACTTTCCTGAAGTTAAGATCTCGGGATCGGTTGAGCCTTCGCTGTTAACAGGTGAACCCCAAAATACGACGATAGCAGCAGAAGTGACTCTGCATGGTGTAACCAAAACCATCGATTTCCCTGTCATAGTCGTACCCTCTGACGGTTTTGTCATGGTGAATTCAACTTCGACCATCATCGTCAATGGTGCAGATTTTGGTATTTCAACCGACAATCTAAACAAACTTTCGGCAACGGTAGGCGGATTAGCGCTTTCCGATAAGGTGCCACTCAACTTCAACTTAATGTTCGATAAATAAAGGTCGATTACAGAGTGAGTTAACACGAGTCCAGACACTCATAGGGTAATCACAGCATTACCCTATGAGTGTGCGTAAAGTCCAAACCTCCACACACTCCCCCACGAAAGTCCAATCAGCCACTCGGAAGCGGCATTAAAATAGGACATACTAAGCACTAATACCAACACTCAAAAGAATACAGCCAGTACCTATCATGAACTCTATCAGCCTCAGCGACTCCTTTTCTCTTCCCAACGGTCAAATCATTAAGAATCGCCTATTTAAATCGGCAATGAGTGAGCAACTTGGCGACAAACAGCATAATCCTAAACCTGGGCTAGCTACCTTGTACCAACGCTGGGCACAAGGTGGCATTGGTTTGTCCATCACAGGAAACGTAATGGTTGATAGAAACGCGCTCGGCGAGCCTAACAACGTGGTTCTAGATGAACACAGTGACCTTACTCAATTCGAAGCTTGGGCAAGTGCGGGTAAGCAAAATGGCTCGCAGATTTGGATGCAGCTTAACCACCCTGGAAAACAGATCCCGAAGTTTTTATGTGAAAAACCTGTTGCTCCATCGGCTATTAGCCTAGAGCGTGGATTAGAAAAAGGCTTCAATACACCGCGAGCGCTAACCGATTCTGAAATCCATGACACCATCAACAAGTTTGCTTTAAGCGCCAAACTAGCAAAGCAATCCGGCTTTACTGGAGTACAAATACACGGAGCTCATGGTTACCTTGTCAGCCAGTTTTTATCTTCAAGACACAACCAACGTGACGATAAATGGGGAGGTTCGCTGGAGAACAGGCTTCGATTTGTGATCGAGCTGTACCGCGCGATTCGTAAAGAGGTTGGAGAAAGCTTTCCTGTCGGAATCAAGCTTAACAGCGCAGATTTCATGAAAGGTGGCTTTACTGAAGTAGAATCGATGCAGGTGGTTCAAGCACTGAGCCGTGAGAGTATCGATCTTATTGAGATATCCGGTGGCACTTATGAGAGCCCGTCGATGATGGGTTCTAAGAACAAAAGTGACCCCGTAAAAGCAAGCACAGCAAAGCGTGAAGCGTATTTCTTAGATTATATGGTGAAGGTAAGAGCGTTAGTTAGCACACCTCTGGTGGTAACTGGGGGCTTTAGAACGGCACCAGCAATGAATGACGCTTTGCAGACATCAGCCACTGACTTCGTTGGGATTGCTCGAACAATGGCAGTAGACCCTGACTTCCCGAATAAGTTAATGGCAAACCCAACTCACGGAATGCCATTAGACGTACCAACAACTGGTAAACCCTCACTGGATAAAATGGTAATGGTCGGGTTGGTTTGGTATGAACATCAAATGTGGCGCATTGCCGCAGGAAAAGACGCAGATCCAAAACTTAGCGCACTAGGAGTCGTGGTCAAAACCCTTCTAACGGCAGGCTGGCACGTCTTTAAAAAGCGTCGCGCATAACGCATTTATTAGCCGGTAATACGTGCAAAACACCTGAAAATATGTCGTCGGTGTCACATGTCGTTACATAGCATGACCCCTTTAGGCTTTACATCTCAGGCGAGGTAAACAACAATCCCTGAGAATAAATCCATAACACAATGTATTTAGAGATTATGAGTAACACTGAAAACAAAAAATCGAGTCCTCTTTTTGAAGTCGTATTTAACGTCCTTCTTCCGTCATTCATCCTTATGAAGTTCAGCGGCGAAGAGCACCTCGGAACTGGTTTAGCTCTGCTTGTCGCACTCGCCTTCCCTATTGCTTACGGTGGTATGGAGCTAATCCGCAACAAGAAATTTAACTTCATCGCTGCACTTGGCTTTGTCAGCGTATTACTAACTGGTGGCATTGGTTTCTTCGAGCTAGACACGCGTTGGTTAGCTCTAAAAGAAGCCTTAATCCCTGGCTTAATCGGTCTAGCGGTACTCGGCTCTACCTTTACTCGCTATCCATTCATCCAAAAAGTGATTTTCACGCCTGCATTGCTGAACATTGCTCTAATTGAAGAGCGTTTAAAGCAATTTGGAAACCAAGCTAAATTTGATCGTTGCCTAATGACGTCAAACTACATGTTCGCTAGCACGTTCGCATTCTCTTCTGCGATGAACTATTTCCTCGCGACTTGGATTGTTACTAGCCCTGCTGGTACTGCGGCGTTCAATGAAGAACTCGGTAAATTGACTCTATATAGCTACCCTGCGATTGCGATTCCAAGCTTACTAATGATGTTAGGTATTTTTTACTACATCTGGCGCCAAGTTCGCGACATGACCTCGCTAGAGACAGAGCAGATTTTCGTCACCAATAAATAAGCTCACTCTAAGCAGTTCAACTTGAATACCCCAAAGCCCAGCCTTTCGCTGGGCTTTTCTATATCTATCACCAAGTAAAAACGAATACTCAGGTTGCAGATAATTAGCACGATGACGACTCATCCAATCCCTCGAAATCAAAACGTCCTGAAAGACCTTTTACTATTCGTATTTAAAACGCTAAAAATCAATAACTTGCACCAGAAGGACAATTGATGGTTTTCTAAACGATCTTGTTGGTTACTTAACAAAGCCCTACCCAATCACTGACAATATCGTACTTGGTGTTGATAAGATCACTCAAGCTAGGTGCCAAAGGTAGACACCAGCCTTACTCACTAAGGAATCAAGAATATGAACAAATCTCAATTAGTTGAACACATCGCTACATCTGCAGATATTTCAAAAGAACAAGCGGGTAACGCGCTAAATGCACTTGTAGAAGGTATTTCAACAACACTTGCTAACGGTGATGAAGTAGCGATCCTTGGATTTGGTAGCTTCAAAGTAAACACTCGCGCAGCTCGTGCAGGTCGTAACCCACGTACAGGTGAAGAAATTCAAATTGCTGCGTCTAAGACACCTGCATTCAAAGCGGGTAAAGCGTTAAAAGAGGCGTGCAACCTTTAAACTAGCGCCTTAAAACGCAGAACGATAAGGAAAATAACGATGACTACGCCAAAGGAAAAAACCAAGAGCAGTCGCGTTAAAAAAGCAGGTAAATCAACAGAAAACCAAGCACCTAAAACT
>NZ_MCYD01001394.1:0-2376 GCF_002876325.1 Vibrio sp. 10N.261.52.A1 | reverse complement strand
ATTTGTAATTAGCGTTTTCCAATTCCCAGAAATCACACGTTTAAAACATAAGTTATCGAGGTTACTAGAAATAGAAAACCCACATAACTGGCACTCAGACCGTTGATGTGGGTTCGGTTATTTATGTTTTAATTGGTTTGCTAAAACGGGCTTTGGATTTTAGTTCTTGTTAATCACTTAGCCATAAGCTTCAAATGAATTACTTACGTCCAACGCCCATCAGCACTTTTAGCTTGCCTTGTGGGGTATCAACTGAGAAAGGTGTCGATACTTCCACAACAGAAAATCCAGCAGCACTCAATACGTTCTCTGAACGCTCAGGGCTTACGCCGTAATCATCGCTGTCGTTTTCTAAGCACCAGTCCCAGTGAACAAATGTGCCATCGTTTTCGAGTAGCGTATAAATTAGGCTAACTGTGTCTTGTAGGTTCGGGAGAAAGCCACAAACCGACGATGCCACCACTAAGTCAAACTGGTTTCTGAATGCTGGATGCTGCGCTGCTAGCCCGCGCGATAGAATATCAACAACCGGTTCAACGTTGGGTAGTTCTTTCTTATCTAGCTCTTCAATCATCCCCTCAGACATGTCGAGTGCGATGATCTCTTTTGCTAAAGGAGATATTTTTTGGCTGAGTAGTCCTGTACCACAACCAAAATCAAGGACACGGGTTCCGTTTATATCAACGAGCTGTGTTAACTGGTCAAATACGGACTGTGCGAATACTGCGGTCGCGGGATCTTTATCCCAATCAACGGCGTACTCGTCCCATTGTTTCGCCATCATGGCCTCCATCTTTACTTCTTGTAGGTTCGGAACCTGCCCAGAGTAAACTAAATTAGTCAATTCGTCATAGAGTTATCATGCAAAGATGGACTATTTCTAAGATAGCCAGCACAATATTCAATATAATATGCACCAATACCCGCCTAATCTGGAAATGAAATGAACCTTTCTCAAGTCCAAGCCTTCTGTTCTGTTGCTGATTTAGGATCAGTCTCTGAAGCTGCACGGCAGCTAGAATGCAACCGAACCAAGCTTAGTATGTCTATCAAAGCCTTGGAGAAAGAGTTAGATGTAGAACTTTTCGTACGCAGCGGCAACCACGTCGAGCTGTCTGAAGCAGGCAAAGCCATCTATAAAGATTGCGAAGGAATGTTAGTGACAGCGGCGCGTATTAAACAAACCTGCCTCCATGTTTCTGGTGAGTTCAACGCCGAGATATGGATTGCTCGCGATGATTCTCTGCCCGATGAAATGTGGCAAGATTTATCTCACACGCTGAACAATAAGTACCCTTCTACCTCTTTCAACTTCGTTCTTGCATCGAGTGGTGACTTAGCCAACCTAGTAGAAACTCAACAAGTTGATTTTGCATTCGGTGTTGATTACGAACGTGTAGATGACCCACGAATCATCTATAACCCACTTGGTAAGATTCGGATGATGTCTGTGTGTAAGAAAGGGCATGATCTAAGTGCAATGCGCCGTGTCTCCGACGAAGTGCTAAGAAATTCGATGCAAGCGACCATGGTTTATCTCAACGAAAAAGATAATCCAGAGCTTGAGCCCTTCTCTCGTCGTTACATTGGTTTCTCTAGCTTTGACTTTATGCTAGATACAATTTTGCGTGAAGACGCATGGGGCGTAATGCCAGAGCCGCTGATACGTCATCTGCTGCGTGAGCAAGAATTAGCAGTAATCAAACACACCTACGGCCTAACGCAAGAAGATTACTGCATGTTTACGGCAGCTGGAATGGCAGAACACCCAGGTATGAACTGGCTCGCAGACCAGCTAAGTGATTACTTGTTCGATTTCTAATTGAGGCTGGTTAGAAGACCATCACATGGTCCACTAGATAACGTCCGTCTTCTTCAACTAGCACCATTTCAGCAACGAATTCGCCTTTGGCAATGGTGTATGCCTGCTTCCATATAAAAGCGACGGAATCAGAACGCCTAAACACCGCAACAGGTTCGCGCTCTGCAAAAAAGCCGTTGCTGTGTTGATAATGATGGCACACCTTTTCTAAATACTCAGGTGTCACTATGTCCTTCATTCGTTGAGTAAAGTCGCGACAATGTTGGGCATGATCCACGTTGGTTGAGCCCTCCATCAAATTATCCATAATAGGGTTAGCGATTGCCCACAAATCGCTGTCGCTAATATCATCAAACTTCATCGTCATCCTTTCTTTCCCACTATTCCAAGCGCTAATGCCCTTCACCGCGCTATAAAACACCGCTCAATGATGTGTTTTATTAATGATAAGCGATCTTGATTCTGTTGCACACTAGTCCACGAAAACAGTCATCGTCAATTTTACTGACACCTAAAAATTAATGTAAGCAACTGAATTAAAATGAATAATATCT
>NZ_MCYD01001393.1:0-2715 GCF_002876325.1 Vibrio sp. 10N.261.52.A1 | reverse complement strand
GTTATCTTCGACAATCAAGATACGTCGATTCAGAGGACGTACTTCTTCTTTTTCTGATTTGGCTTCAGGTACCAGTTCTTCATTCGCATCAAGAGACAATAGACTATTCAGGAAACGTCGCCCCAAGAATGGCAGTGTATGAGTTGAATGAACAGACTCTGTAATCAGATTAGTTTTGAATAAGTGGTGCTGACAAACAATCACGCGGTCTAACGGGTACTGTTCTTTCAACGCCGCTAAATCACTCTGCAGTGAGTGATGTAAGGTATGGCAATACAGAACAAAGTCGCTCTCTTTGATCTCTTCGTCTAGCGACGATATCGACCCCACCACCTTAGGTTTTATATTGAGGCGCTCACACTCTTTGGCTAATTGGTCGAGATAGTTAAAAGAGTTGGAAATGATCGTTGCACGATTTAAATTTTCGAAGCTTTGAACTTGCGTCTCTACCACATCGACATACAGACAAAACGTAAAGGTAGAGCCTTCACCTTTTACTGAACGGGCAGTGATGTATCCACCCATTAAATCAACAAGCTGCCTACAGATTGCTAACCCAAGCCCTGTGCCACCAAACTGACGCGTGATACTGCCATCCTCTTGAGTAAAGGGCTCAAATATGGACTCGAGTTTCTCTGTTTCAATACCAATGCCTGTATCCGAAACACTGCACTCGAGTTTACCTCTACCCATCGACATTGGCGTATAGGCGATGTCCGTTGTGATGGTACCGTTAGAGGTGAACTTGATGGCATTCGACAATAAGTTCGTCAGCACCTGCCTAACACGATACTCATCGAAGAATAGTTGCGGTGGTGTTTGAGAATCAATATTTACATCGAGCTCAATGTCTTTACTGATCGCCTTAGATAAAATCACGCTCACAGAGTCATAGACGGCTTCACGTAAGTCAGCATTGTGTGGAGAGAGCATGAGGTTACCCGACTCAATCTTAGACAAGTCGAGAATGTCATTCAGCAGCACCAGTAATGAGTGCGATGATGACTCAATATCCCCAAGCACCTCTTGTTGGTTAGGACTCAGCTTACTCTGCGATAAGATCTCCGCCATGCCAATAATCCCATTTAAGGGAGTTCGGATCTCATGAGACATATTGGCGAGAAATGCACTTTTCGCTTTATTAGCTGATACGGCATCTTCTTTGGCTTCAATAAGCTCTTGATTACGTTGGTAGGTGCGTTCCATCACCCTATTTAAGGTTTCAGTGAACTCTGCGAGCTCGTCATTGCCTTCGACTTTTATGGTGTTAGGCTTACCATCGTTATCAGCGCACTCTGAAACGCCTTTCAAAATCATTGATAGATTTCTGTTCAAGCGTATAGAGATCATGGCTCCCAACCACAACAACACACCCGAAACAGCTAGGATCAAGAACGAGATCACTAAAGTTTGTCTTTTCTGCAACGCAATATTGTTTGTTAAATCAAACTGCAATTGCTTGGTGTAAGCACTGATAGCTTGAGAAATGGCTCGCTTTTTGACCTCTAGACTTTTTAGGTGTTCATACACCTCGGGCGATGAGAGTTCTCCTTCGAGGATTCGTGTTGCAAACTTGTCCTGAAACTCATCTTGAGAAACTGTGTTGAGAAGTTGCCTAATACTTGGAGAGCTCGTATCCGATTGGAAAAAGGTCTCTAATAACTGCTGCTGTCGATCTAACGCACTAATGTAGCTCAATAGATATTGATTTTTTTTCTCAGGCGAGCGGTACAAGCTGTAGCTCAACCATGCTTCTCGCTGGCTCCAAAACACGTAGTTAGTGAGGTGGACGAACATCGCATCAGCTTTACTAATATCTTCATCCAATAAAGCCACCCGATATTCGGATAACTGAAGCAACACGCCTTTTAATAATCCGAAAGCCTTCTCTATTAACGCCTGATTGCCAGAACCTTGCGTCGCATTAGTCAGGCTCATTACCACATTCTTCAATTCGGTTAGCAGAGGCTCAATATTCAGATTTTCATCAGACTGCTTTAATCGAGCCCCGTACTGAGAAAGCCTATCCAATTCTGATTGCAGGGTTAAAAGCAACTGGCCTTTCTCAGAAGAGTCATTAGACAGAACTAACCATCGATGTGCATTACTTGAAACCGTGTTAAAAGATTGAAGAGCTTCAACCTTAATTCGTGTAGTTTCAAGATTCTTCATCTTCGTATCGTTCTTGATCACTTGGTTGACTGTAAACCCAAACATGGTGATTACAGACACAGTGGTAAGAAGAATTAGACGCCATCTAATTGACATGTTTATCATTTTTATAACTACTCCCTTCCCGAAAGTAATTTAACCTAGCCCAAGTAAAGAATAGGACATTAACAGCGGTTATTGATCAAATTAGATATGAACAAACGATACTCTGAGTCCAGAAAGGCAAATAATGTGCAGTGTACAAAGCAAACGTTGGTATCAGGATAGCTAATCAATGAAACGTTTCATTTCCGAGAGAGAGTTATTATCGCTCGCATAACAAGTAAAGAAGTCACGCTGTCAGGTTTGAAAGGCAGCAAGTCAAAGTGCTAGGTACGAACAAATTACTAAATTAAGGTTAAATTTGTGAGATAAAAACGTTTGCGCTCTGCATTTTTTTCACGCAACGATGGCTTAATTGAAAGTCAAACAACAAAACAGACTGATTGGCATGTTTATTGTTTACCATTTACGTGTAACTTGAGTTGGTGATCACATCTTTAA
>NZ_MCYD01001392.1:0-4601 GCF_002876325.1 Vibrio sp. 10N.261.52.A1 | reverse complement strand
GTATTAGTGCAGCTCCATACCCCTGATTTCTTTCCTTTTCTGTTAACCAAAAAAATCTAATTTGAACTGAAGTCATATAGATAAAACCAGTTAAACCTCCGAGAATTTCTCCTGATTTATCGCGAACAAAAATAGCAAAAGACTCATCTGTGATTTCTGGTATAAATCTTCGATTGAAATCACCTAGCCCTTGGTAAATCTGATCGATATCTTGAGGGCTCGGCGAGTGAGTAAAAATGATATCCAATGATTTGTCCTTAATTTGGTTGAAAAAATAATGCTCTCGCAAAGAATAAACTATCGTTCTTTTTTTAATGCAGTCGGTTCAAGTTTATCGACAAGCTTCTTTAAATGGTTCTTAGCCAACTCATGGTTCCCTCGACTCATCCACTTAATGCAATTAAAAAGTTCCCAAGTAAGGCCTTTATCACCATTCGTATAGGCAGGAGAATCCTCATGCTTTGGAGCGGGTTCACTGGTTACCCTTTGTTCGATGATGCCTGTTTTATCGAATAGAACTTTGAATGGCTTTGAAATGCTGAACGGTTCACTCAAATCTAAGCAGTGAACTTCGGTACTCGTTAAATCATTGAAGATATACTTTTTAAAGTAAGCATTACCACTGTGAAAGCCGTCAAGTAGGTAAAATATTTCCTTGTCGTGTTCAAAAACTGAGAAGCACTTATTGGCAGATTTATGGAAATTGTTCTTCGTAAAAATAAGAATATCAGCATCCGAAACTCGGTCACCTTTCCCTGCTGCTAATGAGCCTAATAGCACAGCCGCTACTACGTCACTTTCTACCATAAAGGCTGAGCAAACAGAGCGAATAAGTTCACTTTGAAGGGGAAGATGCTTTAATTCTAGCTTTTCTGTTCTCAAAGTTACCTCCATTTTGATAGCAAAATATTTTCATTAAACAAAGCCGTCAAACCTGATCTTGAGGATAGATATTTCAACCAATTCGAACAACAAATGCCGAGAACCATGAATCAGGCTTTGCGTTCTAGTGACAATTATATTGTCAATGTTGGACACCCAGTGCTTTCAAAGCTCGTGCACATTGATAAGTGTTTTTAAAGAGAATTGCGTTCATACCAACTGACTCTGCGCCAGCCACATTATATGGCATATCATCAATGAAAACGGTTTCTGATGCCTCTAAGCCATACTGATAGAGCAATGATTCGTATATTTCAACTTGAGGTTTAAGTAGACCAACCTCAGCGGAAACAATAGCGCCTTCAAATAAGTCCCAAAATGTATATGTTGCTTTTAAATGAGAAACAATTTCATGGACGTTATCAGTCAATGCAAAAACTCTATAACCTGCAGATTTACAACGTCTAATAAGCTCTACGGAGCCATAAATCAAGATTTGGGTTTGCTTAACGTAGTAAAATAGACGTTCACATTCTAATTCAGTGAAACCTAGCACATCACAATATTGGGTTTTTGCATCATTTTCAGATAACAGCCCTTTGTTTAGATTTAACCAAATATCAGACTGAAATACAGACTTCGCTTTCTCTTCTGCTGATGCGCAATCTCCAAAAGTAAGACGAATAATCTCTTCAGGTGACCAACGAACGACGACATTGCCGATGTCGAAAACAATATTTTTTATCCTTTCAGAACTCACTATTTACTCCTTTGAAATCTCGAAAACCAAAATTTTCATCAGACTTGGCGATGAATATCGTCTAACTGAGCATCGACGGCTATCCACCCTTTTTCTTTGTTCCAATACTCACATGCCCAGTGATCTTCAAAATGGTTTTGAGCTAAATAAGTCGCAAAGCCACTCCTTAGTCTCGCTGGTATTGCTTTTGCTCTCAATACTGCGCAAACTAATAGTGAAAAGTCTCTACAAATACTGATCACTCTATGGTTTGGTTTCTTGAAAACGTGTGAAGGCTCACCTGATTTCGACATTGCTAAAGAGACTAAATCTTTAGCATACCGAGTCTGCATTTCGGTCAGCTTGTTTAACGGTTCAGCCTCAACACCGTAGTGCTCTAACCAATACGAGTGAATAAGATTCCCCTGAACAAACTTACATATACCCGCTATATCATCAGATATCTTGCGGATGTCTAACAGGTCATTAGTTAGCTCTGTAAACTCCGTGTTTTCGGTATAGTCGTTGATAAGCATCTGTTTCTAATCCTTTGTAGATATCTCTAAGCATAGGTTGAAACGAGGTTTGCAGAAACACCTCAAATTGAACGTAACCCGATTCAGAGCAAAAGTACCAAGCGTTACGAATCACCCTTGAACAGTTTGCGTGGTATCAACTTTTGACCATACGAGTGTGACTCGCTCTTTTAGCCCTTTACCAGATAACCATAATCGACCATCTTTTAGTAGCTTAACTTCACGCTCCATACGTTCACCTATAACAGATTTCACGCTAGACTGAAGCCCAAAGTGAAACACACGATTGTTCTCTAAATCTAATTCATAAGTAGCTGTATAAAAGTTTGATTCTCTCTTTTTATCTTCGTCTGTAGGATTAGTTAGTGGATCTCTATTCTGTGCGACGCTAACAAACCCATTGTCTGTATAAATTAGAGTACCGTTTTGTTTCCCCGGCCAATTAAACATTTCACCTGATTCTCTATGGATGATGAACTCATCTAAAGACCAAACACCAACCAGAATTTCCTTTGATAGTTTCACTTATGCTTCCTTAATTTCCTGGGGACCTAACCTCAATGAAGTTCTAAACAATACAAGAGACTCAGTGCTATAAGAGTTGCATACGTTACGAACCACTTTTAAATGTTTGTTATATGTTTAGTTACACCTTGTCCGCAAAATAAGACATGATTTCTTCTGTAGTCATCTCATTAGTCTCGTTGGCAAAGCAGTAATAGCTTGGACGCATGTCGCTAAAGTATTGCATGTCCATTTTCAAACCTTCTAAGTTTGGGAACAGACCTACAGGCATATTGTATTCACCTGTTTCTTTGAACTTGTAAAACAAATGAGTGCCGCACTCCAGACAGAAACCACGAGAAGCCCAAGAGGATGACTTGTACATTTTTACTTTGTTTTGCCCCTCAATTTTGACTTGAGTTCCACATTTAACTGCGAAAAAAGGTGCGCCACCCCAAGTTCGACATGACTGACAATGACAAACAGTGAAATTAGGGTTGATGCTTTCTGCTTTGATTTTTACAGCACCACATAGACAGTTAGTCTCTACGTAAGACATTAAATTACTCCTAAATTGACGAAAACATATAACCCCTGCTAAGGGCAGTAACGTAATAGAAAGCCCCTGCATACCACTTTACATACTGAAACCAACGCATAGAGAATGCCATGCGTTTCGAATCAATCTTGGGTAATTTGTTAGTAC
This sequence comes from Vibrio sp. 10N.261.52.A1, assembly GCF_002876325.1. NCBI lineage: Bacteria > Pseudomonadati > Pseudomonadota > Gammaproteobacteria > Vibrionales > Vibrionaceae > Vibrio > Vibrio sp. 10N.261.52.A1. The sequence continues at coordinate 1,234 of NZ_MCYD01001392.1, read as the reverse complement.
ATGCGCGACTTCTATTTATACGCCCCAAGATATTGAAACTCCAACTTATATGAAAGCATATGAACACTGAAGTGAGGCGGGTAGCTACAAAACTTAAGCTCGATTAAGAGGCGAAAGTTAGCTAGAGGAAAACGAACTGAACTCCCCTACTTTTACTGATTTTAAGTTAGAAAAGGATTCGTTCCTCGCACTTAGTCAGCAACACCAAAACTCATGACCATTGATGTCAACCCCGTACTAAAGCACCGTTAAGGTTTGAGAAACGTAATACCTTATTAACCTCCGCATTATACGCAATGTAAAAATGCCACGCGTTGTAAATCACTCTTAAACACTTGTTAAGTGGGTCGGTGTGTAGAGTTAATAAACAGGTATAGTGCAAAACCCATTGTTTCACGTCCCCACTTTAAGTACGCATCTTTCCAGTGTCGTATCGTTTTGACTTTGTCCAACAACTCAATATTCGCAGGATCTAGTAGCAACTCTCGTTCGGATGCCAACCAAAACGAACTTTCAAATGTGTCCCAATCTTGATAGGAAGAGTGAACAACATAAACGCATTCGAGGCCTAACTGATTGCCTGCTTCTATATTTTTTAAGTTTGACCTTAATTCTAAAGGATCAATACCTGTTGCGAGTAAGTATTCCTCATCTGGCTCTTTTCGCCAATACGCATCCCCAAGTACAATTACGCCATTGGAAACTATAAGAGATTTCATGTCAGATAATGCATTGTCTAAAGCTTCGCCAACATCGCCAAAAGCATGAGTAGAGCCTAAGCTAAAACACGCATCAAATGCGCCCCTAGGCAACTCAACATCTTTGAATGCAGATGTATGAAAGGTAATTTGGTCCAAATACGATTCCAGATTTTCCTTTGCTTTAGCGATTTCCAATTCATCGTTATCAATGACTACCGCCCGACAATTAAATTTTTCTATAACTCCTTTAATTAACTCGCCATTACCACAACCAACATCTAAGACTAAAGAGTCCTCATTTAGCCATAGCTCATCTAGTAAGTTATCTATACAACTTGAGCTAATGGGGCTGTTATATTCCATGATTACCTTCCATGCTATTTTCTACTTTAAACACTTGACAGAATTGTTGATATCAGAAGCACCTAACGCCAAATTAAGATGTGAAGCATTCAACAAGGACACTTAGTTTGACTACCGTAAACACTGAACTCAACCAGAACCAAAAATGCCAAGCGTGCCGAATCACTCTT
>NZ_MCYD01001391.1:0-2584 GCF_002876325.1 Vibrio sp. 10N.261.52.A1 | reverse complement strand
AGTAAGACACACCCTGGAGGGGTTCCCGAGTGGCCAAAGGGAGCAGACTGTAAATCTGCCGGCACTGCCTTCGATGGTTCGAATCCGTCTCCCTCCACCATATTCTTCTTAATTGGAAAATCGAAAAGCCAACTCATTGAGTTGGCTTTTTTCGTTTCTGCCGTTCCATATTCTTAGCGTAACTTATCTTCCAAGCATAAAAAGTCTGCCATACCGGTCTTATAACAAGATAGGTTATGCCCTTGCACCCACGACTTAATCAATCACCCCAACCCTCTCTATGACGCTTACAAACCAAATAAGCTGCGCAGCCTAAGCAGTTTGTAGAAACCGGTTCTTCGCAATCATCCACTATTTTTTGTTTCTGCTGCTATGAAAGATCAGGCTCTAATATGGGTTCAAAAAACCTCGTCATATCAACTAACTCCTCGGTTTCATTTAGTTACGTAACTAATTAGAAATATTAAAAGTGAGTAACTTGCATTGAGGTTAGCCCACCTTACACCTTATTCCCAAGCCTTTCCTAACTCGTTCTCTTCCAGACACTTGCAGAGTCAAATCGCCAGAAACAAAAAAGCCCCTACAGTTTTCCCTGTAGGGGCTTTCAATAATCAAAGTACTGAATTACTAACGTCTTCTGTTAGCTATGCCAGAGATTAACCTTGAATACCAACAATCAACCAAGGTGCGTTGTCGGTTGTTAGATCACGCTCTAAGTGCCAGATATCAGTGATGTCTTCTTCGATACCTTCCGCAGAATCACGGTAGCGACCGCTAAACTGTAGGCTTAGCTGTGCTTTGCTGCCGTCATGGTCTGCACGAACGATTTCAGCATCAACGTACATTACGTCTGTGTGCTGGTCACCGTCTAGCTTGCTACGCTCAGCTTTTAGGTCTTCGAAAAGGCTTGGAGACACGTACTCTTCAATCGTGCTTAGCTCGTTGTGGTTCCATGCACCTTGCAGTGTACGGTAGTGCTCACGAGAGCCGTTGATGAATGCCGCTTGATCAAAACCCGGTGGGTAGTTATATGGAACATCGCTTTGCGCACCAAAACCAAAGCCACCAGCAGTGCCTTGTGATTGAGGTTGTGCTTGCTCGAAGTTATGAACATTTGGCTGTTGCGTTGGTTGTTCAAACTTATTTTGTCCCATACCGCCGAATGCTGGCTGTTGGCCTCGTGCATTCTGCTGATTCATCGAACCCTGCTTCGCGCCAAGCATGCCACGTAGGAACTTAAACGCTAGGAAAGCAATCAGACCCATAATCAGAATATCCATGAACTGGATACCTTCAAATGCGCCACCGAAGAATGCTGCTAGTAGACCACCTGCAAGTAAACCGCCTAGCAGACCGCCCATAAGGCCTTTCTTGCTAGAGTTAGCCGCTGTGTTCTTACCGGCTTGATCTTGTCGGATTGAATTCGTGTTCTGTTGTTGCTGTTTGGGTGCAGGAGCCGTTTTGAAACTCTTACCAAAAGACTTACCACCACCAAACTTTTTCGCTTCCGCGATTGGTGTCACCGCGACTGATACCATCAGAATCGCGACTAGTGAGAAAAATCGTTTCATTATTATCCTTTATAGGTTTCTTTATCTTTCGACACCTTAATCATACTCGTTAACAAAGCACAATGAAATATTCACTGTGTTTACACATGTTTCATAATATTGCGGCGATTAGTTGATTACTAAACTAGCGAAAGGATTGACGGCACTCAGGGGCAGCATTAAAATATTGAACGATGTTCATTTACTAGAAACTACTCATGGCACGCAGAAACGACCACACTCGAGAACAATTGATCCAGCTGACTTTAAATACAGTGACAGACTTTTTAGAGCAGCACTCCTATCACGAGTTGAGCCTACGAAAAATCGCGAACATGATTGGTTATGTACCAAGTACACTGGTAAATGTATTCGGTAACTACAACCTTTTGCTTCTTCATGTCGTAGCTAAAACGTTAGATGAACTCGCGGCTGAATCTGCAACTGCCGTTGAACAATCAAGCAATGCACAACAAGCATTATTTAATCTTGCTTACTGCTACCATGACTTTGCGCAAAAGCACCCACACCGTTGGCAGCTTATCTTCGAGCACAACATGAACGGTGAAAACCTACCTGAATGGCAATCCAACCGTATCGATAAGATGACGGGCATGCTAGAGCAATTGTTAATCGCAATTGCACCTGAACATACCGAAAGCGAAGTCGTTAAAGCGAGCCGTGTATTATGGTCTGGCGTGCACGGAATTACACTTCTCAGTGTTGACGATAAGTTTTTCGCATCTGAGCCTATCGATGGTAAAGAGTTGATTAATAACCTAGTCTCAAACTACTTAACCAACTGGTAAGCATTCAAGGAAAGACAATGAACAACAGCAGCCAATCTTCGCTGTTAACGCAAAAAAGGTTCCTACCCTACTTTATTACCCAGTTTCTGGGAGCCTTTAACGACAACATCTTCAAAAATGTTCTGTTGCTGTTTGCTGCTTTCGCAAGCGTAGACACACTACCTATCTCCAGCAATCTATTCATAAATTTGGCGGCTGGCTTATTTATTCTGCCCTTCTTCCTGT